>NZ_JAPPTM010000013.1:0-123298 GCF_027587105.1 Vibrio sp. RW | reverse complement strand
TGGCATCGCTGACTTCTGGTACAAGTACGTTGGTTTCGGTGGCAAGATCATCGGCATGACAACGTTTGGCGAATCTGCGCCAGCAGGCGAGCTATTCAAGATGTTCGGTTTTACTACTGAAAACGTAGTAAACACAGCGAAAGAGTTGCTAGCGTAACTGCTAGACTGCCCCAACAGTCGAACGTAAAGGACGACTGTTAGATGCTAAATTTAGAAAGGCCATCATTGCGATGGCCTTTTTTAATTGTGTCAGGTTTTCCAACCTTGTGGAATGCTTTGGTAAATGCGCTCTAAAAGTACGGATAAGCGCAGTGGTGGTCTTCCTGCTGGCGTATAGCAGTTAATGGAGATGGGCTCCGAAAGCCAACCTTCTAAGCAAGGCGTGATTCGACCTGGGTGATGTTGCTCATAACCGCTTGCTGTCCAAGTTGGCAGCAACCCAATACCATGACCATTCGCGATGCTGTCGATCTGCATGGCGATGTTGTCGCTGTATAAGCGACTAATAAATGGCTCTAAGAAGAACTCACCGTGTTGAGGGTGCGTGAGCATCAATCCGTTTTCTTGTACCGAGCCAAAGTCTATCCAAGGGTGCGCTTCAAGTTCTTTGGGGTGTCGGAGCGAACCATGTTGTTCTAGATAAGCTGGAGAGGCAAAGGGCGTGTAACTAAATGAGCCTAATACCTCTTTGCGCCAACCGAGATCCTTACGCTCACCGAGCCAGATGAACAAATCTGGGTCATGATGCGCTTCAGAAAAGTCGCTGGTGAGTTGGACCCTGACGTCAGGGTTACCGGCGAGAAAGCCGTTGAGCACACCGCCTAGCCAACTTCTAACTAATGCTGTGTGACAAACAATATGCAGCGGCCCTGAGACTTGGTTCGTTAAACCTTGGAGCGCATCATAACTCTCTTCACTTAGCTCAAGAATCTGGCGACTGTAGTGGGCAAAAATTTCTCCTGCTCTTGTTAGAACTAATCGGTTGCCTTGTCTTGCTGTTAGAGCTTGACCGAAATCTTCTTCTAATTGTGCCAAGCGACGACTCAGCGTTGATTTAGGTTGGTTAAGGGCCTTGGCAGCGGCGGTCAAGCTCTTATGCTGATTGAGCGCATCAAAGGCTCGAATTGATGCTAAGTCGTGCATATTTCATTTATTCCTTACTGAGTTATGTATGGGTTCCATAAATGGGAGGAACCGTTCCATAACTATCACTATGCATCTCACTCTATTTATGAATAATTTGCGTTTGAAAATAATAATCATTATCAATTATGGAGATGTAGATGTCTACTCTTAGACTGCCAGTTATTACTGCAACTGGTATTTTTGCCTTTGTCAGTATCCCTCATGTTTTTGCCAATGATGCGGTTTCTAGAATGGAAACAGTGGTTGTAACTGCATCAAGTTATGAACAATCTCAAGCGGACGCACCTGCAAGTATTAGTGTGATTTCGCGTGAGGAGTTGGACTCGCGTTATTATCGTGATGTTACTGATGCACTAAAAAGTGTGCCTGGTGTTGTCGTGACTGGTGGTGGCGACACTACCGACATCAGTATTCGTGGTATGGGTTCTAAATACACCTTGATACTCGTCGATGGTAAGCGCCAAAGCACGCGTGAAACTCGCCCAAATAGTGACGGCCCTGGTATTGAACAAGGTTGGCTACCCCCTCTTCAAGCGATTGAGAGAATTGAGGTCATTCGTGGCCCAATGTCGACGCTTTATGGCTCTGATGCGATTGGTGGTGTGATTAACGTGATCACACGAAAAGACGCGATGGAGTGGACGGGTAACGTTCAACTAGGCACGGTTTTGCAAGACAACAGTCGCTCGGGCGGAGAACAGAGCGCGAATTTCTTCGTCAATGGGCCGCTAGCCGAAAATCTATCTCTCCAAGTATACGGTCAGTATACCGCAAGAGAAGAAGATGATATTGAATACGGTTATGAAGATAAAGATATGCAAAGTATCTCGTCAAAACTGACCTACCAGGTTAATGACCGTCATTCTGTGCAATTAGAAGGGGGCACATCGGCACAAAGTCGTCGTGGGAACGTTGGACTCTCCGTACCCACTACGGGTTGCCGAAGAGGTTGTGAGGATTCGCTCAACGAATATAGTCGTAATTACGTCACACTGAGTCACAACGGCGATTGGGACTCGGTTGGCCTATCAGATACTTACTTGCAACGTGAAGAGAGCGAAAACAAATCTCGTGAGATGATGATCACCAATACTACGTTTAAGTCGAGCTTAGTGACTGGTATTGGAAACCATACGCTGACGACCGGTGTGGACGCCACTCATGCGGAGCTTGAGGATTTTACTTCCAACAAAGCGTCCTCGAAGACCGAAACATCGAATACGCAGTGGGCTGTCTTCATTGAAGATGAATGGAAAATCGCCGATCCGTTTAGCGTGACGTTTGGTGGTCGTCTAGATCATGACGAAAACTATGGCGCGCACTTTAGCCCGCGTGTTTATGGTGTATGGCGTGTCGACCCGTCTTGGACTGTGAAAGGTGGTGTGGCAACAGGTTTCCGTTCTCCGCAATTACGTGAAATTACTCCTGGTTGGGCACAAGTCAGCGGTGGCGGTAATATTTACGGTAACCCAGATCTTGATCCTGAAACATCGCTAAACAAAGAAATCAGCGTCTTGTATCAAGGTGACGCTGGTTTAGATGTCTCTTTGACTGCATTCCATAATGAGTTCAAAGACAAAATCACACGTGTTGTTTGTCCAGATACCATCTGTACTGATGGGCCAAACCAATGGGGAGCCGATCCTACGTACCGTATCAACGTGGATGAAGCCGTCACACAAGGTATTGAAGCGACCTTAGCATCGCCGTTAACAGAAACTATTTATATCAGCTCGAGCTACACATTTACCGATTCCGAACAAAAAACAGGTGAATATAAAGGCATGCCGTTACAGCAGTTACCAAAGCATCTATTTAACGTTGATGTGGCTTGGCAAACAACAGTAGACCTAGAGAGTTGGGCTAAAGTCACTTACCGAGGTAAAGAAATGGATCCGGTTACGGGCCCATCGAGAAACAGTACCGTAGAGCCCGCTTATACCTTTGTGGACGCCGGTGTAACATACCAGTTAACCGATAACACTCGTATCAAAGGTGCGATCTATAATTTGCTGGACGAGGAAATCAGTTACGAAGAATACGGATATGTCGAAGATGGTCGTCGCTACTGGTTAGGTTTAGACGTCGCATTTTAATTATCGTTGTAGTAGGCCGAGCATTGTCTCGGCCTTTTTTAATCCTACTTTGCTATGATTCAACAGGTGCGCTTTTCAACCTGATCAGGTAGTATCTGTGACACGAAATTTTGGTTAGATGTACGGAACTATGCTAAAAGTCGCGATAAATGGATTTGGACGAATAGGGCGTAATGTATTACGCGCTGTCTATGAAAGTGGCAAAAGCCAACAAATCAAAGTAGTAGCGGTCAATGAGCTTGCTCAGCCTGACGCTATGGCTCACCTATTGCAGTACGACACCAGTCATGGCCGCTTCGGCAAGAAAATCTCTAACGATCAAGAGCACATCTATGTTCATCATGGCATTGGTGCTGAAGATAAAGGCGAGTTTGATACCATTCGTATCTTACATCTGGCTGATATTGAACTGTTGCCTTGGCGTGACCTCGAGGTTGATATTGTTCTCGATTGTACTGGTGTTTACGGTTGCCGAGATGACGGCCTTGCGCACATCGCTGCTGGCGCGAAGAAAGTGCTGTTTTCACACCCAGGTGCTAACGACCTCGATAACACTATTATCTATGGTGTAAATCACGATACCATCGAAGCTGACCACCGAATCGTTTCCAATGGTTCATGCACCACTAACTGTATTGTTCCTATCATTAAGGTGCTTGATGACGCCTTTGGCATCGAGTCCGGTACCATCACGACTATTCACTCTTCAATGAATGATCAGCAAGTGATCGATGCGTACCACAGCGATCTTCGCCGTACTCGAGCTGCGAGCCAATCCATCATTCCTGTCGATACCAAACTGCATAAAGGTATTGAAAGAATCTTCCCGAAATTTTCTAACAAGTTCGAAGCGATATCTGTGCGTGTGCCGACGGTAAACGTAACAGCGATGGATTTAAGTGTCACAATTAATACAAATGTGAAAGTTAATGACGTAAATCAAACCATTGTTAATGCATCCCAGTGTACATTACACAATATAGTTGACTATACTGAAGCGCCGCTCGTTTCCATTGACTTTAATCACGATCCCCATAGCGCAATCGTTGATGGTTCACAAACACGAGTGAGCAATGGCACCTTAGTGAAAATGCTGGTGTGGTGTGACAATGAATGGGGCTTTGCGAACCGAATGCTGGATACGGTTCTTGCAATGCAAGCTTCTGAAGGCAAGAAGTAAGACCTAGAAGCAAATGTGTGGATTATTTATTTTTTAGCTTGAAATAAATACAAAGTATCCACATATTATGAGTAGTTAAAGAATTACCAGTTGAATAATTTATAGGCTTAGCAGGGTTGCTGAGTTTCCAAAACTTTATATTTATTTAAATTTGAGAGGACAAAACATGTCTGTGATCAAGATGACTGACCTGGAACTTGCAGGTAAACGCGTATTTATTCGTGCTGACCTAAACGTACCAGTAAAAGACGGTAAAGTAACTTCAGATGCACGTATCCTTGCATCTCTACCAACTATTAAACTTTGCCTAGAAGCTGGCGCAAAAGTTATGGTTACTTCTCACCTTGGTCGTCCTACTGAAGGCGAATACAACGAAGAGTTCTCTCTAGCACCTGTAGTTAACTACCTAAACGACGCACTAGACTGCGATGTTAAGCTAGCGAAAGATTACGTTAACGGCCTAGAGCTAAACGCTGGTGAGCTCGTTGTTCTTGAAAACGTTCGCTTTAACAAAGGCGAGAAGAAAAACGAAGAAGCACTTTCTAAGCAGTACGCTGCACTATGTGACATCTTTGTAATGGATGCATTCGGTACAGCTCACCGTGCACAAGCTTCTACTCACGGTGTAGGTACTTACGCTCCTGTAGCATGTGCTGGTCCTCTTCTAGCTGCTGAGCTTGAAGCTCTTGGTAAAGCAATGGACAACCCAGAGCGTCCACTCGTTGCTATCGTTGGTGGTTCTAAAGTTTCGACTAAACTAACGGTTCTTGAGTCGCTATCTAAAATCGCTGACCAACTTGTTGTTGGTGGTGGTATCGCAAACACATTCATCGCTGCAGAAGGCCACAACGTAGGTAAGTCTCTATACGAAGCTGATCTAGTTGAAACGGCTCAGAAGCTAATGAAAGAGTGCGCAATTCCAGTTGCTACTGATGTTGCATGTGCTAAAGCATTCGACGAAAACGCAGAAGCTGAAATCAAGCACGTTTCTGAAGTTCAAGACGACGACATGATCTTCGACCTTGGCCCAGATTCAACTGCAGCACTAGCTGAAATCATCGGTAACGCAAAAACTATCCTTTGGAACGGCCCTGTAGGCGTATTTGAATTCAAAAACTTCGAAGCGGGTACAGCTGGTATCTCTAAAGCAATCGCTGAGTCTGCAGGTTTCTCTGTAGCAGGTGGTGGTGACACGCTAGCTGCTATCGATAAGTTCGGTATCAAAGCGGACGTTTCTTACATCTCTACTGGCGGTGGCGCTTTCCTTGAGTTCGTTGAAGGTAAAGTACTTCCTGCAGTAGCAATGCTTGAAGAGCGTGCTAAAGCATAATTGATTTAGAAAGGCGAGATGCGAATCTCGCCTTTTAACGTTTGCTGCATATCACACTTTTTTGCTAGAATGGCATAAGTTGTGAGCAAACGATTGCAAGTTTTTGAACTTAAGTTTTTTAATCTTAAAACGATAGAATAAATAGGACTATTTCCATGTCTAAGATCTTCGATTTTGTAAAACCTGGTGTGATTTCTGGCGATGACGTACAGAAAGTATTTGAAGTAGCAAAAGAAAACAAATTTGCTCTTCCTGCTGTAAACGTTGTTGGTACTGACTCTGTAAACGCAGTACTAGAAGCAGCTGCTAACGTTAAATCTCCAGTAGTTGTTCAGTTCTCTAACGGTGGCGCTGCATTCTTCGCAGGTAAAGGCGTTAAACTTGAAGGTCAAGGCGCACAAGTTCTTGGCGCTGTAGCTGGTGCAAAATACGTACACGCTGTAGCTGAAGCTTACGGTGTTCCAGTTATTCTACATACTGACCACGCTGCTAAGAAACTTCTTCCATGGATCGACGGTCTATTAGACGCTGGTGAAGAGTTCTTCGCACAAACTGGTAAGCCTCTATTCTCTTCTCACATGCTAGACCTTTCTGAAGAGTCTCTAGAAGAGAACATCGAAACATGTGCTAAGTACCTAGAGCGCATGGCTAAAATGAACATGACAATTGAGATCGAACTTGGTTGTACTGGTGGTGAAGAAGACGGCGTAGATAACTCTGATATGGACGCATCTGAGCTTTACACTTCTCCAGAAGACGTAGCGTACGCATACGAGAAACTAATGGAAGTTAGCCCTCGTTTCACTATCGCTGCTTCTTTCGGCAACGTACACGGTGTTTACCAAGCTGGTAACGTTGTACTGACTCCAACTATCCTACGTGATTCTCAAGCATACTGTTCAGAGAAGTTCGGTATTGCACCTAACGCTCTAAACTTCGTATTCCACGGTGGTTCTGGTTCTTCTGAAGCAGAAATCCAAGAGTCTATCGGTTACGGTGTTATCAAAATGAACATCGATACTGATACACAGTGGGCAACTTGGGATGGTATCCGTCAGTACTCAGCTGACAACTTCGATTTCCTACAAGGTCAAATCGGTAACCCAACTGGCGAATCTGCTCCAAACAAGAAGTACTACGATCCACGCGTATGGTTACGTGCAGGTCAAGCTTCAATGGTTGCTCGTCTAGAGAAAGCATTTGCTGACCTTAATGCTGTAGACGTACTATAATTCTTTGAATTAAGTACTCTTTGAGTTTTAAGAAACCCGCTTAATGAGCGGGTTTTTTTATGTCTGATGAAAACTTGTATTAAATATGTGAAAAACCTAGCCTACCGTGCATAAATTTCGTAGTCTTTTAGTTATCGGTATTTGTGTTTATCGGTAAGTTTTATTTTTCAAAAGCTTACATAAATATGACTTTGCAATCTGTCAAAGATAGGATATCGTGCCGAAAAACTGGACTTGGTTCAGTTTATAAAAAGGACTTGGCTTTTATTTACTTTTAACACAATGACTTAACAGGAGTTAAACTGTTTGCTTTGTTGTCTAGTAAGTTTGGCTTAAGGCAGTTTAGCCCATAGCATATTATATAGAGGATGCACATTATGGCTGATAGTTCGACAGCAATTGAAACCCCACTTGTGGACGGCTTATCTCACGCTGAGAAGTGGTTGACAAATAATTCAGATCTATTTATCCAATATGGCGTAAATATTATTTCAGCACTGATAATTTTATTTATTGGTAACCTCGTTGTTAAAGCCGTAGCGAACAGTGTGTCCAAGGTTCTTGAGAAGAAGAAGATGGACCGAGCCGTTGTTGAGTTTATCCACGGTTTAGTTCGTTACTTGTTGTTTGTTATTGTCTTAATTGCTGCTCTTGGTCGCTTAGGTGTTCAAACTGCATCTGTAGTCGCTGTAATTGGTGCGGCAGGTTTAGCTGTAGGTCTTGCGCTACAAGGCTCACTATCTAATTTTGCTGCTGGTGTACTTATCGTTGCGTTCCGTCCATTCAAGTCTGGTGACTATGTGGAAATTGGTGGTGTAGCGGGTTCAGTTGATTCAATTCAAATCTTCCAAACGGTTCTAACAACGCCAGACAACAAAATGGTAGTGGTGCCAAACGGAAGTGTTATTGGTAGCCCTATTACTAATTACTCTCGTCATGCGACGCGCCGTATTGATCTAATGATTGGTGTTTCTTATAGCGCTGATCTTCAGAAGACAAAAGCATTACTGACTAAGATCTGTGAATCTGATGAACGTATATTAAAAACACCAGGTGTTAAAGTTGGTGTTCATACGCTAGCGGATTCTTCAGTAAACTTCGTAGTTCGTCCATGGGTTAAAACTGCAGAGTATTGGGATGTTTACTTCGACTTAATGCAAGAAATCAAAGAAGGCTTGGATAAAGAAGGTATCGAAATTCCATTCCCACAAATGGATGTGCACATGAATAAAGTAGAAGCTTAATTTCTAGGTAGTTTTTATAGCTATAAGCTTTTATAAGGAAAGGCGGATAACTTAGGTTATCCGCCTTTTTATTGTCTTCAATATCACTTCTCTTGTTCGTTAGTTGTTATCACGGCTTAGCTTCTTTCTTTGTATATCCCTATTTTTCGTTCTACTCGACGTTGGCCACAACGATGCTTTCAACATCGCATATAAGGGCTTTCTTACTTCTTGTCCTCCCAAAATAGCCAATAAACATAAACCGCCAGGAATCAAAATCATCATCAGTAGTGGTCGAAGTAGGTAAGAGAAGCAAAAGATCGTGGGCAGAAAAATCAGTACTTGTCCCAGTCGGTTTAATATATTCATCATGTCCGTATCTCCAAGATAAAAATGAGCATGCTCATTTTATAATTGAGCGCGCTCAATTTGTCAAATTAAAGCACTAAGAGTATGATCAAGCTTGATTTGAGAAGGGTGTATTTTCGTGAGTAAGAGAGAGATAACGAAACAGAAGATCTTAGCGTCTGCTTGGGAGTTGTTTGGGGAGAATGGTTATGACAACACCACAACTCGACAGATCGCTCGTCACGCGGGTGTGGCAGATGGCACGGTGTTTAGTCATTTTGAAACTAAGCTGACGATTCTTCGAGAAGGGATGCTATCGCAGTTGGAAAAGATTGGTCAGGAGGTGTTAGCTGCTGACCAAGATAAACGTGCTGTGGATGTCGGTATCTCGCTGATTGAACACTACTACCGCTATTATTTTGATAATGTTGAGTTAAGTCGAGCGTTACTCAAAGAGGTCATTTGGGATCTAGATTATTACCGCACCTTTGATCAGGCACTCTTTCAGACGGTTAATGTCGATGTATCTATTTCTGAAAAAATGCCATTGATTATGGATAGCTATTTCATGACCTTGATAAATCACTTGAGCCAACCAGAGCCAAGCCTTGAAGCTGCGTTGAGTGAACTGAACAGTAAAATTCGAGTCATTCTAGCGTAACTCATTATATTAATGAGTTACTTACGGCGTGTCTGGCTTGGTCGGTAGTCTTTGTTCTTTAAGTGGTTACCAGTATTGTTCAATCAGTCCATGAGTAAGCACAGCAGCAATTGCGAACATCATGGTCGCTACTGCGATATCAATGCCTTTCTTAACATTCGGTTTAGATAGCGTTGGGCCTAGCTTTGCTGCGCCCAATGACAAAGAGTAAAACCAAACGAACGAAGCCAAGATAGTCCCCATAGCAAAAGCAATTCTGTCGTTACCTTCAAACTGCCCGCCAATCGAACCAAGAATCACTACGGTATCCAAATAGAGGTGTGGGTTTAATACGGTAACCGCCAATGCACCCAAAATAACGGTGCGCTTACCACGAGCCAGTATCTCTCCTTTTGACTCCTCGTTTGAGGGTGCTTTAAAGGCACTGCGTAGCGACAACAAACCATACACGGTTAGAAAAGCGATACCACCTAACGTTACTGAGGTGAGTAGCAATTCATTTTGCGACAAAATCGCACCACCACCAAAAATACCCAATGAGATAAACAGAGTGTCGAGCAGGCTACAAATTGTCGCAGTGGTTAAATGATGGTTGCGCTTTATCCCTTGATTTAAGACGTACGCATTCTGAGCGCCAATAGGGATAATCATGCTTGCCCCTAGACCAAAACCTTGTAATAAAACCCAAAAACTCATTTTAACCTCCACTGATTTAACGATATTTACGTGCTATATGGCGAAGATACTCTGACCTTTTGAATAAGTATAATTAATGATTTTAATCTATTATTAGAGTTGCTAATGTGGCGTTGAGTTAGCTTAAAAAGGAAGCAAATTGATGCGTGGATTAGATTATAAGTGGATAGAAGCACTGGATGCTGTGGTGAAACAACGTAGCTTCGAAAGGGCTGCGGAGCAGTTATATATCTCCCAGTCTGCGGTGTCTCAACGTATCAAACAACTGGAAAAGTGGCTAGCTCAACCTGCTTTGGTGAGAGAAAACCCGCCAAGGCCAACCCCTGCGGGTAAAAAGTTATTGGGTTTGTATCGCCGGGTTCGTTTGTTAGAGCACGAACTTGTCCCTGAATTAATGAATGAAGATGGTAATCATCCTCTTTCTATATCGATAGCAACCAACGCAGATAGTTTGGCGACATGGCTGTTAC
The DNA here is from genome assembly GCF_027587105.1 of Vibrio sp. RW. Taxonomy (NCBI): domain Bacteria; kingdom Pseudomonadati; phylum Pseudomonadota; class Gammaproteobacteria; order Vibrionales; family Vibrionaceae; genus Vibrio; species Vibrio sp. RW. Next base: position 112,916 of record NZ_JAPPTM010000013.1, on the reverse strand, counting down.
CAGCATTATCGGATGTGATGAGGTCTCGCCAAGTGGAACTGAACCTCGCGATTCATGGTGAGGCGAGAACCATTGATAAGATAAAAAGTGGTGAGGTTGCCGGCGCGATCAGTTTGGAGTCTCAAGCGATTCCAGGCTGCAGTGCTGATTATCTCGGCAGAATGGATTATGTATGTGTGGCGAGCCCTGACTTCCATCAGCGCTATTTTTCTGAGGGCGTAAACTACGCCACATTAAGCAAGGCACCAGCGGTCTCTTATGACCAATATGATGACCTGCATAAGAAGTTTCTTCATGACCATTTTAATGTACCAAGAGACAGTGTGATCAATCATACAGTAGGTAGCTCAGAAGCGTTTGTACGTTTGGGTTTATCAGGTGTTGCCTACTGTTTGATCCCTCGATTGCAGATCATTGATGAGTTAGAGTCTGGGGCATTGATTGATATCACGCCTGGTTTTCTGCTGTCTTATCGCATCTACTGGCATCACTGGCAGCTTGAAAGTGGGGTACTCAAAGAGATATCTCAAGCGATATTAAGTTATGCTCACAACCACTTGCCTCAGTAATCTGTCGATTTTTTCATCGTCAATGTTCTGTTAGAAATGAGAGGTTAGGATTGGCTAAACGACAAATTGCTCTATGATGAAAGTACATTTGCTTAGCACAGGTCTACCTAATGAAGTTTGCACCAAAGATGTTAGTAACGTCTCTTACTCTTACTGCAGCGTTGAGTGCTGTGAGTTTTCCTTCATTGGCAAACTCCCCCTCTTTTCCGCATATTTCAACGACGGGCTATGGTGAAGTAGTTGCGACACCTAATATGGCAACATTTTCTGTTAGAGTCGTAGAATCGACGATGACGGCTGAACAGGCAAAAAAAACCGTTGATAAAGTTGTAACGGGTTTCCTCAACAAGCTGCATCACGCTGGCGTCAAGGAAGAGAGTGTACACAGCTCTAATCTCTATCTGTCTCCTCAATACCATTACCCTAAAGATGGCAAGCCTGAGCTAGTTGGCTATAGAGCTTCACGTAACGTGACGGTTCAAGTGAACGATTTAGCTAACTTAAATGAGTACATGGATATTGCTATTGGGCAGGGTATTAATCAGATCGATAATATTCAGCTTCAGGTTCGTGACGAAGCTAAGTACCAAGAACAAGCGCGCTTAGAAGCAATTAAAGATGCAAGGTTGAAAGCTAAGTCGCTAGCGAGTGGTTTTGAACGTGAGTTAGGTGATGTATGGCGTGTAGATTACAACGCACAATCTTCTCAGCCCGTACTGATGCGCTCAATGGCGATGGATGCGAGAACAGAGTCGAACTCTTATGAAGATTCAACGATCACTATCCGCGATCGTGTTAATGTGATCTATCAACTAGAAGAATAGGGAACGCATATCTGAGAGGTATTAGATCACTATGATCTAGTTACCTACGATAGGCCAAATAGTAAAAAAGCTCTCATAATGAGAGCTTTTTTACTAATGATCGAGTTTGATGATTAGTGAAGTAGACGAGCACGGATTGTGCCTTCGATCTCTTTCAGTTTAGCCAGTGCTTCTTCTGAACGATTTGCTTCCACATCAATAACCACATAACCCATATCTGCCGCCGTCTGTAAGTACTGACCTGCGATGTTGATGCCTTCTTCTGCGAAGATGGTGTTGATCTGAGTTAGAATGCCAGGACGGTTTTCGTGGATATGGAGCAAACGAGACGTTCCAGTATGCAATGGCAGTGATACTTCTGGGAAGTTAACACTTGATAGCGTTGAGCCGTTATCTGAGTATTTCGCTAGCTTACCTGCTACTTCTACACCAATATTCTCTTGTGCTTCTTGTGTTGAACCACCTACGTGAGGAGTCAAGATGACATTGTCGAACTGCATTAACGGAGACTCAAATGGGTCTGCATTGGTTTTTGGTTCTGTTGGAAAAACGTCGATCGCTGCACCTGCAAGGTGACCAGAATCTAGAGCACCACACAGAGCCGGGATATCAACCACAGTGCCACGTGCCGCATTAATAAAGATAGAGCCTGGCTTCATTCGCTCGAACTCCTCTTTCCCCATCATGTTCTTAGTTTCTTTAGTTTCAGGTATGTGTAAAGAGATCACATCGCACTTGTTTAGCAATTCAGTCATAGTATGAACTTGAGTGGCATTACCTAGAGACAGTTTGTTCTCGATGTCATAGAAGTAAACACGCATCCCAAGATTTTCCGCAATAATACCCAGTTGAGTACCAATGTGACCGTAACCAATAATGCCTAAACGCTTACCACGAGCTTCGTAAGAGTTGTCGGCACTCTTCTTCCAAATACCACGGTGAGCGAGAGCGTTCTTTTCTGGGATACCACGTAATAGCAATAAAACCTGGCCAAGAACCAATTCAGCAACACTTCGTGTATTTGAAAATGGCGCATTGAATACAGGAATACCGCGCTTCGCCGCAGCTTGAAGGTTTACTTGGTTTGTACCGATACAGAAACAGCCGACAGCAACAAGCTTTTCAGCCGCATCAATAACTTCTTGGGAGATGTTTGTGCGAGAACGAATACCAATGAAGTGAACATCTTTAACAGCCTCAAGAAGCTCATCTTCTGGTAATGAGCCTTTATGATACTCAATATTGGTATAACCAGCGGCTTGCAGTACTTCTACAGAAGAAGGGTGAAGACCTTCTAGAAGTAGAATTTTTATTTTGTCTTTTTCCAGTGAAACTTTGGCCATTGTTCTCGTCCTTAAAGTGGAAAGGTGGGGCAAATGCGGCGCACGTGCAACAAAATGGCTGAGAGGGGAACTAATTCACCATTTTGTCAGGAGACAAACGTTTTCCTTGTGCGTCTTCTGAACAATAAAGTAACAAAAAAAAAATGTTTTGGGTAAGAAAATTACGGAATAAGACATAATTTTACGGGGACAAAGCAAAAAAAACGGCGCCCTTGGGCACCGTATGTAATGAAGTAACAGAAAAACTCAATCTCCTGGTATTTATTCTTCTATTTTTGCACCTTCAGGCGTGCCAGTGATCACCACATCTGCGCCGCGGTGAGCAAACAGACCAACTGTAACTACACCAGCGATAGCATTGATATTATCTTCTAATTGTTTTGGATTTTCGATCGCCATGCCGTACACGTCTAGGATCATGTTACCGTTATCCGTTGTGCAACCATCGCGGTAAACTGGGTCACCACCAAGTTTCACGAGCTCGCGAGCCACGTATGAACGTGCCATTGGAATAACTTCAACAGGAAGAGGGAATTTACCTAAAACATCAACCGCTTTCGTGCCATCTACGATACAAATAAACTTGTCTGAGATTGCCGCTACGATTTTTTCACGAGTAAGAGCAGCGCCGCCGCCTTTGATCATATCACGTGAACCGTTAATTTCGTCAGCGCCATCAACATAAACGTCTAGTTTGAAAACGTCGTTGCACTCAAATACTTTGATTTCTAGTGCTTCTAGTTTTTCAGTAGAAGCGACAGAGCTTGAAACCGCACCTTTGATTTTGTCTTTCATGGTGCCAAGTGCGTCGATGAAGTGATTTACTGTAGAGCCAGTACCTACACCTACAATGCTGCCTTCTTCAACATATTGAAGTGCTGCCCAGCCAGCTGCTTTTTTCATTTCATCTTGAGTCATGCCATTCTCCTGAATAAGGTCGTGCGCTTTGAGTTAATCGTTCGCGTATTGAAGTTAACGTTTGTATATCGAGGTTAACGTTTGCGGGCGCGATTATAGCGCTTTAATGGTTATTTTCCCATTGCCAAGTTTTACTCGGAGTCACGATTTTAGGTAAGGGAATGTCCCATTCCTCAATTGGCAGCGTATCGACATGTTGGCAATCGTGAGCCAAACCAATAGGGGTTGCGCCATTACCTGTCTCAAACCATTTCGCTAAGGTGCGATCGTAATATCCGCCGCCCATCCCTAAACGATGGCCTTGAGAGTCAAAGCCGACAAGGGGGGTTAGGATGAGGTCGAGTTGCTGACAAGGTTTCACCAACATTTGATTAAGCTGAGGTTCGACAATGCCGTACTTATTCAAAACAGTGGGTGTGGTTGGAGAGTAGTGCAGAAACAAAAGATGTCCGGCTGAGAAGGGGTGCAATACTGGTAAATAAGTTTGCTTACCTTGCGACCATAACCATTCAATTAAAGGCTGGGTATCGAGCTCGCCATCAATCGAAATATAAAGAGCAATATGCTGAGCAGACTGAATCTCATCAAGCTGCATGCACTGCTTAACGAGGTCTAAACCGGATTGAGTTTGTTGTTCGCCAGATAAGGCATTGCGTTTGATACGGATCTGTTTGCGAAATTCGCTGCGTGTGAGCGTCTTCATAAGAAGGGATACCCCAAAGTGCCGTTGAGAATAGATGGCCCTTGAACCAGCGAGTTCAAGGCGGGTCAGCAATGATTACCGTAGGCTTCTCGGTCGGGCCGAGCATGCTCAATAGCATTCAAGTACTAACCCTTAGGGATTGCTTATCGGCTCGGGGACGTGAATCCTCTGACAAACACTCCAGGGTAAATTTTGTGTACGCTATTGCTGTCCGTGCTTAACTTTACTGAGGACATCTGAAAGTGATGTCGTGAGCTGTTCCATTCGCTCGGTCAGTGCGTTTTGTTCGTCATTTGCTTCAAACTTCTTCGTTTGTAATTCGTAGCAAATATTCAGAGCTGCAATCGTTAGCAGCTTCACTTCATTGGTTACCTTAGTACGTTCAGCCATCTCTTTCAATCGATTATCGAGATCGGCCGCCGCTGCAATCAATGACTCTTCTTGCCCTGGTGGACAATTCACTCGAGTCAGTTTTCCTAATATTTCAACGTCTACCGCTTGATTACTCATGATGGATGAACTCTTTAACGCGCTATTTTAAGGCTGTTGCCCTTCGCCATTTTTTGAGAAAGAAAAAGTGCAAGTACCGATGAGGAAGCAATCTCCTCTGAGGGAGAAACTATAGGTAAACCGCTATTAAGATTCAAGCTTTTCAGAGTGACTGTTTGTAAATGAGAGCTTGAGCACACAGTAATTCAGCAAATTGAACAATTGGTAGTCAGTCATCCTTCAATTGCTAGGGATCGATGCTTACCAGAATTGGGGTGAAGTGGTACGATTATACTATCGATATAAAGAATAACTGAGCGAGCTATCTGATGAGCGAAACTACTTTACCTGACTACCTAACGGTTGCGACTGAACTTCAATCGGCAAGTCTAGCCGTAACCCCTGCTGAGATGCATGGTTTATTAACGGGTATGTTAAGCGGAGGCTTAAACCTTGCAGATAAAAGCTGGCAACCACTTATCTTCGATTACACCAATGAAGGTATGGGCTGGCCAGATCGCGCGCTAACGCTAGCGGAAGCAACACTGAAAGTCACAACAAGCGAAATCACAGGCTCAGGCATGGAGCTGTCTATGTTGCTGCCGGACGAAGATGCAAGCGCGAGCGTGTTTGATCTTGCTGATGGTGTGTCTGATTGGATTAACCATTTCATCTCTGGTTTGGGCCTTGTTGGCGCTCAATTGAACAAAGCATCTGAAGGCACGAAAGAAGCCTTGGCTGATCTTGAAGAGATGGCGAAGCTAGGCATTGACGAAGAAGATGATCTGGAAGAGCAAGCACAACTTCTAGAACACGTTATTGAGCACGTAAAAGCGTGTGCATTAACGATTCATGCTGAATTTGGTGCACGCCCATCTGAAGATGCGGCGCCAACCATTCACTAATCGTTTGTCGGTTTGAGGTTATGATGGCTCAGTATGATGTTGTAATTGCTGGTGGTGCAATGGCGGGGGCAACTCTCGCCCTTGCTTTGAATCACCTAAGCCAAGGTTCGTTGTCGATTGCGGTCGTTGAGCCTTATCAGGTTGATCATCAAGCTCACCCTGGGTTTGATTCTCGTTCGATCGCTTTGTCCTATGGCACGGTCCAGATCCTAGATTCATTGCACTTGTGGCAATCTATCGCTCCTGTCGCTACCCCGATTAAAGATATCCATGTATCAGATCGCGGGCATGCAGGGATGACGGATATCTACAGTGAAGAACTGGCTGTAGATGCACTTGGCTATGTGGTCGAGTTAGCGGATGTCGGTCGAATCTATCAGCAGAAGCTGGAATCAGAGGCGGCAATTACGATGCTTTGCCCTGACTCAGTGGCGAAAATTGAACGCAGTGAATCACTGACGATTATTGACCTCAACAGTGGCCAAACCATAACGACTAAGTTACTGCTTGCGGCTGACGGCGCAATCTCAACCTGCTGCCAACAACTCAATATCTCATTGAGTGAGCATGACTTTGAACAGGTTGCTGTGATTGCCAATATCGTGGCGAGCGAACCTCATCAAGGTCGAGCGTTTGAGCGTTTTACTCATCATGGGCCAGTTGCTCTATTACCGATGAGCGATAACCGTTTGTCTCTGGTTTGGTGTTTGCCGCCGGAGCAAGCCGATAAAGTTATGGCTTTCAACGACGACGAATTCCTTGAACAGCTTCAGAACGATTTTGGTTGGCGATTGGGTCGACTAGAAAAGGTTGGTAAGCGTGCAAGCTACCCACTAATTCTTCGTCATCGTAAGCAAAATATTTCTCATCGATTCGCGATTGTAGGCAATGCAGCTCAAACACTTCACCCAATTGCAGGGCAAGGGTTTAACCTCGGTATTCGTGATGTGGCCTCTTTAGCGGAAGAATTGTGTACTCAGTTGGATGATGTAGGTCGTTACACTGGTCTTGTTAACTTTAGAAAACGTAGAGAACAAGACAGAGGCGCGACGATTACGCTGACTTCAAGTCTTGTTCATCTGTTCTCAAACGATTTCTTAACCGCTCGAATCGGGCGTAATCTTGGGTTAGCCGTAATTGATAACCTTCCACCACTTAAAGGTCCACTTTTGCGTCATACGCTTGGCCTAGTAGAAAGATAAGGTAGATAAATAATGATGCAAAGTGTTGATATCGCGATTGTTGGTGGTGGCATGGTTGGCCTAGCGCTCGCGGCTGCATTGAAAGACAGCGATCTAAGAATTGCCGTGATAGAGGGCAAAGCACCTAGCGAAGGTCTGAATGAATTACCGGATGTTCGTGTGTCGGCATTGAGCCGCTCAAGCGAAGTGATTCTACGTAACCTAGACGCATGGCAAGGTATTGAACAAAGACGTGCTGCACCGTATCAAGCGATGGAAGTGTGGGAGCAAGACAGCTTTGCTCGTATTGAGTTTGATTCAACGTGTTTAGCGCAGCCTAATCTAGGCCATATTGTTGAAAATCGCGTGATTCAATTAGCCTTGCTTGATCAGGTTAAGAAGCAAGACAACGTCAGCCTCTACATGCCTGCAACGTGCAAAACAATGGCAATTGGAGAGAGCGAAGCGTGGCTAACTCTAGACAACGGCCAAGCACTGACCGCTAAGCTAGTCGTCGGTGCGGATGGCGCTAACTCTTGGGTTCGTAAGCAGCAAGATATCCCATTAACACATTGGGATTACGGACACAGTGCGATTGTCGCGAACATCAAAACTACAGAACCGCACCACAGCGTTGCCCGTCAAATATTCACACCTCAAGGCCCGCTGGCATTCTTACCAATGCAGCCGAGCAACATGAGCTCGATTGTTTGGTCTACCGAGCCTAATCGTGCCGAGAATCTCGTATCCATGTCGGATGCTGAATTCAATAAGCAGTTAACGGCAGAGTTCGATTCAAAGCTTGGATTGTGCGAAGTCGTCGGTGACCGTTTTGCCTTCCCGCTGCGCATGCGATATGCACGAGACTTCGCTGTTGATCGTGTGGCTTTGGTCGGTGATGCGGCCCATACCATTCACCCACTAGCAGGGCAGGGTGTGAACCTTGGCCTATTAGATGCTGCAAGTTTAGCGCAGGAGCTGTTAAAGCTGTGGGCTGCTGGTGAAGACATTGGTACCAAACGTAATCTACGTGGTTATGAGCGCTGGAGAAAAGCTGAAGCGGCGAAGATGATTGCTTCAATGCAGGGCTTTAAAGATCTGTTTGAAGGCGACAACCCGGCTAAGAAGCTGATTCGTGGCATCGGTATGAAGCTTGCGGGTCAACTACCTGGTGCGAAAGATGAAATAATGAAGCGGGCACTTGGTCTATCAGGAAATTTTCCTGAGTTAGCCAAGCGCCCGGTGACTCATCGGTAGTCGTTCAATGTTTCAGGTGGTTAGTCACCTGAACTAACGCCTTAGCGTCACTCTCAGCGTCATGAGTACGAAAAAAGGGTTGGCACATGCCAACCCTTTTTGTTTTGGATTCTTTAGATAATCAGATTAGGCGTAAGCACAGCGCAGCTTCATGATTTCACTATTTATTTCTTTTACCGTTTGAAAGTGGCGCTTCTCTGCTCGATCTGGCAGGACTAGCTTGCCGTTATCAAATTCAAATTTCCCGATGCCGTAAATGTAGATTCGTCCTTTGAAAAGTCGACTTACATGTTTAGCAATCATACTCGGTGTATAGCGCTTAAACAGTCTCATTCTTAATTATCCTTATATTTACCTAGCCTGCATATTATAGAAAAACTCCAAGATCATAATTGTGATAAGCATGGAGTAATACGCAGTAGAGTTGACGTTAATTAGATATTTGTGCTGTTCGAAGCACTTTCTTCAGTAAATATCTTTTTTTACGTGAGCTCGTCCCCAAAATAATGCTGAGTGGTGAACTGCCGTAAACTTTCCTGTCCGGTATTAAGCAGTGACAATGTTACAAATATAAGAATAGGCGGGATTTTTTTGTTTGTGTAATCAAATTGTAAATTTTGGACAAAAAAAAGCCCGTCTAAAACGGGCGAATAGTCACAGATGCATTACACAAAAGTGGATACTGATATTACTCAGTGGATTCACTTATACTGATTACCTAAAGGCTAGTCAGCAAACTCACAATAACGTAAATATTATCTTTTGACTACTTATGCTTTTATTTTGATTAACTATTTAATTGTGGCGTGTCCTTCTTATGATGAAGTTCACACTAAAAATGTACTCAATGAAATAATAGGATGAAGCTTGCGATCTACGACGCGATCGAGAGGATCATCGACTGATGTCTGCAACGATCGGTACGCATAGGGCCATAAGATCATTGAGTTCCATCGCTACACCAGCCCTTCGATCACCTGAGCTAATAGTCACGGTTGAGTTGTTCTGAATGGAAGGGTCAAAAATGATCGGCATATGTCTTTTTAGGACTAGAGGGCCGACACATCCAACTTTAAAGCCGGTGATGGCCTCAACATCATCGAGTGATACGCAGGTCATTCGGCGGCAATTCAGTATCGAGCGTACTTTCTTGGGGTCGACAGAGCGATTACCAGCAGTACAAGCCAACGCATACTGGTTCCCCATATCTTTCAGCAGGATGCATTTAACCATTTGAGAGGTGTCGATACCTCGTTCTTGTGCTGTTTCTTCGATGCTGGTGGTTGGTTTACTTTGTATCAGCAGGCGATAGTTCACCTGCTGTTGATCCAGCCATTGTGTAATCGGTGTTTCCACGTGATTACTCGTCGTCGAGGCTGTAAGGCAATGGTAGGATGTTCCACGCTTGATCAGGTTGTGCAGTCAATCGAAGCTGAACATCGTCATCAAGGTTGTTTGGTAACACCATCAAACCAATCGCTTGGTTATCAGAAAATTGATAGACGTTTAAGAGTCGGCCAGCACTACGCCAGTTCTCACCAACGCTACGCTCTAGTTCAATAGGACTCTCTAGAGACAACACGTCCGCTGTTGTGCCTGACACAATACGCATCTCACGCTTGTTCATGCCACGATACTTGGCGCGTGCTACGGTTTCTTGACCTGTGTAACAACCCTTTGAAAAGCTAATGCCGCCAAGAGCATGTAGGTTCAATGCTTGCGGGATGTGTTCGTTTTGCTCTGCTTTCGATAGATTAGGCTGAGCATCAAGAATCTCATGATACTGCCATAACGCCTCTGATACTTTCTCCGCAGTGCTGCTTGATACCAAGGCTTCAGCGGCTTCTTCTGTAACAAGCAGAGCCCAACGGTTGTCTGATACTAAAACGGCTGTGCCGCCAGAGATAGCACGCACATTGCCTTGGCTTTCTGAGATAGAATTAATGTATTGATTCGCAGACGCCCCCATCACACCGATAACAACGTCAGACGTTTGTTCGATATCGACCTTAGAGAATACAGCATACTTCTTGATTTCAACTAATTCGATCTCAATAGCAGATTTAGGTTGCATGAGTGCGTAGCCACCATTGTGGTGGAATAAGCGAAAGATGCTCCATACCTTTCCTTTTGCATCGCAGTGCGCGCCTAACGTGGATTCATCACTAGGAAGAGTGACGACATCACATGTTATTTGACCTTGCAGGTATGATTTTTTGTCATCGCCTACCATGGTAATGGCACTCCAGTCTGACACGTGTGTCATCATCAGTTCTGGAAGCGAATCATTTTGTGTATGAGCGAGCGGCTGAAATGTATTTTTCCAATCCATATTATCTTTCCTAAGAATTTTATTTTCCTCTATGTTAATCCGGTTCTGTTTCTTTGTCAGCCTAGGTTTTTTTGTGAGCTTAGATAGGGACTGTGACTCACACAGTAGTTGCAGAGCGCCTGACTTGTTACACTCCGAGAAAGCAAAATTATAGGTGAGGATAGCTAATGTACACTGCAGAGCAGAAAGCACGAATTAAATGGGGTTGCCGTCGGGGCATGTTAGAACTTGATGTCGTCATCATGCCATTTTTTGAAGAGTGTTTTGATTCATTGCAAGAGCAGGAGCAGCGAGAGTTTGTTTCTCTACTAGAGTGCGATGATCCAGATCTGTTTACTTGGGTAATGGGGCATGGACGCAGTGAGAACTTAGGTCACGCATCAATGGTTGATAAAATTGTCGCACATAACCTCAGCAAGGTTCGTTAAGCTTCAGCTTAACCCTTCATATTCTGCATTATTCGCAAAAGGCACTATTTTTGGGTGCCTTTTGTTTTTCATTGTTCTTTCTTCCATTCCGCTCGTTATTAGCCTCTATTGCTTACCTTTAATAATCAACTTGTTTAGAACAAATAATGTGATATTGAATTCCGCTTATGGGCACTTTGATTATAAAGATGATGGTGAGATAAAGCTGAATGACCAAGGTTATAAATTAAAGTCCGTTGACAAAGTCTGGGCACAGTTCTTTGTCAAACTGCAATTCGAGTGTGGACACTCTGTCTTACTATGGCGAGACAGCTGTCGTGAGCGTGAGTATCGTCATTTACTGGCACACTTACAACGAGAGCGCTAGATAAAAAAAAGGAGCACTGGCTCCTTTTTATTTATCTGTTACTTATATTTACGATTGGGTTTTCTCTGGTGTAAGAATTGTTGGGCCACTGTCTTTTGCAAGCTCAGGGTAATCTAACGTGTAGTGTAATCCGCGGCTCTCTTTACGTTGCATTGCACAGCGAACCATTAACTCAGCAACCTGTAGCAAGTTACGCAGTTCTAACAAGTTATTCGAAACCCTGAAGTAGCTGTAGTACTCATGAGTTTCTTGTTGCAACATCTGGATACGGCGTAGTGCACGTTCTAGTCGTTTATCGGTTCGAACAATCCCCATGTAATCCCACATGAATAGGCGTAGTTCGTGCCAGTTGTGCTGAATGATAACCTCTTCATCACTGTTGGTGACTTGGCTTTCATCCCATGCTGGTAGTTCAGCACAAAGCTGAGACTGATCGATGTTTTCCACGATGTCTTTGGCTGCCGCCCATGCGTAAACCACACATTCAAGCAGTGAGTTAGAAGCCATACGGTTCGCACCGTGTAGGCCGGTGTAGCTCACTTCACCAATCGCATATAGGTTAGTTAAGTCGGTTTGACCTTGCTTATTTACCATCACACCACCACAAGTATAGTGAGCAGCTGGTACGATAGGGATCGGCTCTTTGGTCATGTCGATACCCAAATCCATCAAACGCGTGTGGATCATTGGGAAGTGCGTGGTGATGAACTCTTCAGGTTTGTGACTGATATCGACATACATGCAATCAGCACCTAAGCGCTTCATTTCAAAGTCAATTGCACGAGCAACTACATCACGCGGAGCCAATTCACCGCGCTCATCGAAATCTTTCATGAAGCGGGAGCCATCTGGACGACGAAGGTAGGCACCTTCACCACGCAGTGCTTCCGTTAGTAGGAAGTTGCGCGCTTCTGGGTGGAATAAGCACGTTGGGTGGAACTGGTTGAACTCAAGGTTGGCTACTCGGCAACCCGCACGCCAAGCGATAGCAATGCCATCACCTGAAGAGACATCTGGGTTGGAGGTATATTGGTAAACCTTTGAAGCGCCGCCTGTTGCTAGCACAACAAATTTAGCGCGCACGGTTTCGACGTGTTCTTGGTTACGGTTCCAAATGTAGGCACCGATAACCTTGTCTTTCGAACCACCAATTTTATCTTCAGTGATCAAGTCCAGCGCATTGTGGCGCTCGAAGATCTCGATGTTGGGGTGGTTGTTGACGTTATCTTGTAGCGAAGTTTGCATCGCCATGCCGGTGGCATCGGCTGCATGCAGAATTCTGCGGTGGCTATGTCCCCCCTCACGAGTGAGGTGATATTTTGGCTGACCTTCCGTGCTGTTCTCATCTTTATCAAATGGAACACCACCATCAATCAGCCATTGCACACACTCTTTAGCATTTTCAGCAATGAATTGAACGGTATCTTCTTCGCATAACCCGGCCCCAGCAATTTGAGTATCCTCTACATGAGACTCAATACTGTCCGACTCATCGAACACCGCGGCGATACCACCTTGTGCGTAATACGTCGATCCTTCGCTGCGTGGTCCTTTGCTTAATACAATTACTTTTGCATGTTCTGCTACGCGTAAAGCTAATGACAAGCCTGCCGCCCCACTTCCTACCACTAATACATCACACTGATGTTCACGGTTTGCGTTCATAAAACTTATTAAATCCCGGGCTATAGTCGAATTGTCTACACTCAATTGACTTTGTCTTGTTTTAGGAGTTGCAGTAAGACTGTTATAATCTTCTGAGTCATCCTAAAACGCTATGCAAAATCAAGATATAGACAGCTATCTAGAAATATTTAATTGCTCAATACCATTGCTTTTGCTCAAGTTTTCCCAAATTGATAGGGATAGCTATTTTCATTACATCACATTGTGAAACAATAATGGCAAATAATTTTAAGAAAGTTGGAACTTTCAGTATTTGGCTTAGTCACAATAGTGCTCTTGTAGACGGTGGTGTCAATACTACATTTCGCATAATTAGTACCCATATCTGTGAAGGTAAGGGTTATAACAATAGGAGTACCCGCTCGAATGAACGAGCAGCTAACCGATCAAGTGTTGATTGAGCGAGTTCAGAGTGGAGATAAGCAGGCGTTTAACTTATTAGTGGTTAAGTATCAAAATAAAGTCTGTAATCTTATCTCTCGATACGTGAATAATTCCGGTGATGTACCTGATGTAGCACAAGAAGCTTTTATTAAAGCTTACCGCGCGATACCTAACTTTCGTGGCGAGAGTGCCTTCTATACATGGCTGTATCGAATTGCCGTGAACACCGCTAAAAATCATATCGTTGCCCAGGGCCGCAGGCCGCCAGCAACGGATGTAGATGCAGAAGATGCAGAATATTACGAAACAGGCAGCGCGTTAAAAGAAATATCGAACCCTGAGAACTTAACGCTGTCAAAAGAGTTGAAACAAGTTGTTTTTGGTGCGATTGAAGCGCTACCAGAAGACTTAAAAACTGCAATGACGCTGCGTGAGCTCGAAGGTTTGAGCTACGAAGAGATTGCAGAAGTAATGGATTGCCCTGTAGGAACCGTACGTTCGCGTATTTTCCGAGCTCGTGAAGCGGTGGAAAAGAAAATTAAACCTCTTTTGCAACGCTAGAACTTGTAATAATTATGGTGAAAATAATGGCTGATAAAGAAAAGCTTTCGGCACTCATGGATGGTGAAACGATCGATAAAGCTCTCATAGTAGATCTTGAATCTGATCAAGAAAGCATGAATACCTGGCAGAGTTACCATTTAATTGGTGACGTGATGCGTGGGGATGCGCCAGAAACGAAAAATTGGAACATTGCTGACAGTGTGGCAGCGGCGCTTGAAGCCGAGCCTGCGCATAGTGCAATGCCAAACCTGCACCAAGTGAATGTTGAACCTACGGTTGCTCCAATCGAAGAGCAACCAAAGCCTCAGCAAGCGAAACGTCAGCTTCCTGCATGGCTACAACAGTTTGGACAAGTTGCCGTGGCAGCGTGTGTTTCATTAGCGGTTGTATTGGGTGTTCAGCAGTATGGTGGTAACGATCCAGCAGCACCAGAGCAGTTACCTGTATTACAGACGATTCCATTTGCGGGCTCTGCAGAACCAGTAAGCCTAACGCGAGACTCTGTTTCTAAGCCTGTATCTGAGGCTAACTTACAAGAACAACGTAAACGCGTTCATGCATTGCTGGAAGATTATGAACTGCAGTTAAGATTAAACGGTGACGCATCATCAATGGAAGATGCACATTTAGAATCGGATATTGAATGAAGAAAATCCTGGTCAGTGCACTGACACTGTTCAGCTTGATGTCTCCAACAGCCTTTGCAGAAGAACTCTCTGCAAAGGCGTTATTGCATCAAATGAATGAGGCCAGTCAGCATCTAAATTACGAACTCTCCTATATATTGATAAAGAAGAGCAGTATTGAGCCTCTGCTTTATCGTCATGCAGTTAACGACGATCAACAGCTCGCACACCTTGTTTATCTCAGTGGCCCTGTGCGTGAAGTCATTCGACGTGGCAATGAAGTTAGCTACGTCGAGCCGGGGACTGAGCCATTTACTATTTTGTCTGGCAGTATGGTTGCCCCTGTCATTCCGATGATTAATAGAGATATCGATTCTCTTAACCGGTACTACGACTTCGTAAAAGTTGGGCGATCTCGTGAAGCGGGGAGCACAACACAAGTATTACGCGTGGTGCCGAAAGATGGCCTTCGTTACTCTTACGTAGTTTGGGTCGACGAGAAAACTCATCTTCCTTTACGTGCCGATCTTTTAGATCGTGATGGCGAAGTGCTAGAACAGTACCGCACTATCTCTTACGTGGTGAATGATAAGATCGCAGAAGCAATGGGTGGCTTGAATCAAGTTAAACTGCCGAAGGTTTTGTCATTACCAGAAGGCTTGGTGAGTGAAACTAACTGGCAAGCTTCTTGGATTCCTGAAGGATTTAAGTCAAAAGAGCTTAGCCGTTATCAAATGGCGGTGACCGAAAAAATGGTTGAGAGTCAACTTTTCAGTGATGGGTTGTTTAGTTTTTCGGTGTATATCGCCGACAAAGATGAGCACTCATTGAAAGGGCAATTGGTACGTCAAGGGCGCAGAACCTTACATAGTTTAGTGATGGGCAACAGGGAAGTATCTGTAGTCGGCGATATTCCGCCTGCAACGGCTAAGCGTATCGCTCAATCAGTCACGTTCAATAACTCGGTACCAGTGCAATGATGACCGCGCTGGCGACCGTTAGCTCAGTCGAGCAAAAAGGTAAGCAATATTTTGTTCAACTGAGCTGCGAACAGCAAACCAGTTGCAGTAGTTGCTCTTCTCAAAAAAGCTGCGGAACCGGTATTGTCACCAAGGCCGTTGGCAATAAAGCTTTGTTTTGGCAGTTTAAAACCAAAAGCCTTGTTAAAGCCGGACAAATTGTAGAGATTGGCTTCCCAGAAAAAAGTCTGCTTCAGTCGGCGGCTATTGTTTACCTCGTCCCACTTTTCATGTTGATGATTGGTGCTGGCTTTGGACAACTCTTGTTACAGCCCTTGCTCCAAGGGGGCGAAGGGGTTGTTATACTCTGTGCTGCACTATTTACCACTGGTGGTATTGCTTTAGCGAAGCGGTTAGCCAAACCAATGGAAGACAAATCCAAGCAAGAAGTCGTCTTGATTCGAATTCTAGGTGAGTCTCTCGTCTAATTTATGATGCGTCTTGCCCTTAAATTGGGTAGAATCTGCCAACTTGATTGAAATGCCGCCACCAATGCTAATATTAGGTTGGAAGCATAGCGGCTTTCTTATTATCCCTATACAAAGAGTTTAGTCATACCAAGCCTATGAAGCACATTCGTAATTTTTCGATTATCGCCCACATCGACCACGGTAAGTCGACCCTTTCTGACCGCTTAATCCAAGTTTGTGGAGGATTAAGTGAACGTGAGATGGCAGCTCAAGTCCTCGATTCTATGGATATAGAACGCGAACGTGGTATTACAATTAAAGCGCAGAGTGTGACTTTAGATTATAAAGCTAAAGATGGTGAAACTTACCAACTTAACTTTATCGACACCCCTGGACACGTAGACTTTTCTTATGAAGTATCTCGCTCTCTAGCGGCTTGTGAAGGCGCGCTACTTGTAGTAGATGCTGGTCAAGGTGTTGAAGCACAAACTCTAGCAAACTGTTACACAGCAATCGAAATGGAGCTGGAAGTGGTGCCAATCTTGAACAAGATTGACCTACCCGCAGCTGAACCAGAGCGTGTTGCTGAAGAAATCGAAGAGATCGTTGGCATCGATGCTATGGAAGCGACTCGCTGTTCTGCGAAAACAGGGGTAGGTGTTGACGATGTTCTAGAAAACATCGTAACGGCTATTCCACCACCGGAAGGTGATCCAGATGCGCCTCTACAAGCCCTTATTATTGACTCTTGGTTCGATAACTACCTTGGCGTAGTTTCTTTGGTACGTATCAAAAACGGTAAGCTGAAGAAGAATGACAAGATAAAAGTCATGTCGACAGACCAAGTTTGGGGAGTTGACCGTCTAGGTATCTTCACACCTAAGCGAATCGACACCACTGAGCTGAATACTGGCGAGGTAGGTTGGGTTGTTTGTGGCATTAAAGACATTCTAGGTGCGCCTGTTGGTGATACCTTGACGCTTGCTAAAGGCGGCTGTACTGAACGTCTACCTGGATTCCAAAAAGTGAAGCCTCAGGTATATGCAGGCCTGTTCCCTGTTTCATCTGATGACTACGAAAACTTCCGTGACGCACTAGGCAAACTAAGCCTAAATGATGCATCACTGTTCTACGAACCAGAAAGTTCAGCAGCACTTGGCTTTGGTTTCCGTTGTGGCTTCTTAGGAATGCTTCACATGGAGATCATCCAAGAGCGTCTAGAGCGTGAATACGACCTAGACCTCATCACAACGGCTCCAACCGTAGTGTATGAAGTTGTAAAAACAGATAAAACAGTTCTGTACGTTGATAGCCCGGCTAAACTGCCAGCGGTTAATGACCTCGAAGAAATTCGTGAACCAATTGCACGCTGTAATATTCTGGTACCTTCGGATTACCTAGGTAACGTAATCACACTGTGTGTTGAGAAGCGTGGCGTACAAGTAGACATGGTTTACCATGGTAACCAAGTTGCTGTGACGTACGATCTTCCTATGGCAGAAGTGGTTCTAGACTTCTTCGACCGTCTGAAGTCAACGTCTCGCGGTTACGCATCATTGGATTACAACTTCCAACGCTACGAGCCATCAAACATGGTACGTGTAGACGTATTGTTGAATGGTGAAACGGTTGATGCACTAGCGATCATTACGCACAAAGACATTGCTCAGTCTCGTGGTCGTCTACTGGTAGAGAAGATGAAAGAATTCATCCCTCGTCAGATGTTCGATATTGCGATTCAAGCTGCGATTGGTAACCACATCATTGCTCGTTCTACAGTGAAACAACTGCGTAAGAACGTAATCGCAAAATGTTATGGTGGTGATATCAGTCGTAAGAAGAAACTTCTTAAGAAACAAAAAGAAGGTAAGAAGCGTATGAAGCAGATCGGTAACGTTGAACTGCCTCAAGAAGCTTTCCTTGCCATCCTTCACGTTGGAAAAGACTAGTATCAATCGTACTAACTAACTGCTAAATATTACTGGTTAAAATCGCTTATTTCTTTGTTGCAAAGATAGCAATTAGGCCCACTAGTCACTGCACTTTGCATCTAGAACTAAGCGATTTTTCCTGCGTAATCTTTTAAGCATCTAGTCAGTGTGATTGATAATAATTAGAAATATTAAGCAGAGTGAAAGGGTTATACTCTTTCACTTTCGTTATTTTTAAAGAAATGAAATTTAAGGGATATCAATGGCTAATACATTTTCACTTATCTTAGTGATCGTAACTCTAGTGACTGGCATTGTATGGGCATTGGAAAAGTTGTTGTGGGCAAAGAAGCGCCAGCAGAAACTGGCTGACGTTGAAGCACAATCGACAGGCCTAGACGCTGAAACTAGCGCAAAAGTTACGGCTCAGCCTTGGTGGGTTGAGAACAGTGTTTCCATTTTCCCGGTCATTGCATTTGTTTTGATTCTGCGTTCATTTATTTATGAACCGTTTCAGATCCCGTCTGGCTCGATGATGCCAACCCTTTTGGTGGGTGATTTTATCTTGGTAGAGAAGTATGCGTACGGTCTAAAAGACCCGGTATGGCGTACTCAACTGGTTGAAACGGGCAAACCAGAACGTGGTGATTCAATCGTATTTAAGTACCCACCTCAGCCTAATATCGACTACATCAAGCGTGTTGTTGGTATGCCAGGTGACACCATTCGTTACAGCAGTCGAAAAGAGATTTGCATTCAAGCGAAGGGTACAAGTAGCTGTGATCCAGTGAAACTAAGTCACGTTGAAGAAAGCCAATTTGTTCAAGATGGTGTGCCTCTTATTCAGCTGAATGAACAGCTTGGAGACGTAGAGCACCAAATTTTAGTTAACCCATTACGCCGTGATCGTGTGCAAGCATATCAGCCCCGTAATGGTGTTAACGAGTGGGTCGTTCCAGAAGGCCAGTACTTTGTGATGGGTGATAACCGTGACAACAGTGCCGATAGCCGTTACTGGGGCTTTGTCCCTGAAGCAAACCTTGTTGGTAAGGCCGTTGCGATTTGGATCAGCTTCGAGTTCGAACGTGGTTCAGACAGTGTACTTCCAACATGGATTCCTACTGGTGTGCGTTTTAATCGCATCGGTGGGATTCATTAATCGATCAATTAACACATCGAGAGATCATGAATTCTCCAATTGATAAACTAGAGAGAAAGATTGGCTATCAGTTTAATGATGCCGATCTTATCCACTTGGCGCTGACTCACCGCAGCGCCGCAGGTAAACATAACGAACGTCTTGAGTTTCTGGGCGATTCAATTTTAAGTTTTGTTATCGCTGATGATCTTTACCACCGTTTTCCTAAGGTAAACGAAGGTGACATGAGCCGTATGCGTGCAACACTGGTGCGTGGTCATACATTGGCTGAACTAGGTCGTGAATTCGAACTAGGAGATTACTTAAAATTAGGTCCAGGTGAGTTGAAGAGTGGCGGTTTCCGTCGTGATTCTATTCTAGCGGATGCGGTTGAAGCGATTATTGGTGCTGTCTATTTAGATAGTGATACCGAGACGGTTCGTCGCATTATTTTGAGCTGGTACCAATCTCGCCTAGAAGCTATTCAGCCTGGAGTATCTCAAAAAGATCCAAAAACTCGCCTTCAAGAGTTTTTACAAGGTCGAAGAAATCCTCTACCTGTCTACACAGTGACTAATATTAAAGGTGAAGCACACAACCAAGAGTTTACGGTTGAGTGTGAAGTGGCAGGTGTGGATAAACCTGTTATCGGTAAAGGCACTAGCCGCCGCAAGGCAGAGCAAGCGGCTGCTGAAACAGCATTAGAGCAACTAAGCAATGTCTGATAACAACCAAGATTTCGATATCGATGCATTTTTTTCATCTGATAGCAAAAAAACGGGCCTACCGGAAAACCAACACTGTGGCTTCATCGCTATTGTAGGTCGCCCAAACGTAGGTAAATCGACGCTTCTGAACCATATTCTGGGACAGAAGATTTCTATTACATCACGTAAACCACAGACGACACGTCACCGCATTATGGGCGTCGAAACTGAGGGGGATTACCAAGCGATCTTTGTTGATACTCCTGGACTTCATATTGAAGAAAAGCGTGCAATCAACCGTTTGATGAACCGTGCGGCGAACAGTTCTCTGAGTGATGTGAACCTAGTTTTCTTCCTTGTGGATGGAACACACTGGACTGACGACGATGAAATGGTTCTGAACAAACTGAAGAAGACGGACTTCCCAGTTGTACTTTGCATTAACAAAGTTGATAACGTTCAGGATCGTACTAACGTCATGCAGCATATGATGGAAGTCTCTAAGAAGATGGAATTCGTTGATGTTGTGCCAATCTCGGCGAAGCAAGGTAAAAACATTGATGTATTACGTAAGCATGTACGTGAGCATTTACCAAAAGCGACCCATCACTTCCCTGAAGAGTACGTGACGGATCGCTCGCAGCGCTTTATGGCGTCTGAGATTATCCGTGAAAAGCTGATGAGATTCACAGGCGAAGAGCTACCTTATTCGGTAACGGTTGAAATAGAGCGCTTTGATTACAACCCAGACAACGATGGCTTCCACATCAACGCCCTGATTCTTGTTGAACGAACGGGTCAAAAGAAAATGGTGATTGGTAAAGCGGGCGAGAAGATCAAAACAATTGGTCGTGAAGCGCGTATTGATATGGAAGATCTATTTGGCCGTAAGGTTTACTTAGAAACTTGGGTCAAGGTTAAATCGGGTTGGGCTGATGATGAGCGTGCACTTCGCTCATTAGGTTACATCGACGATCTATAATATATTGAACGTCACTTTCTGATATCACGAAAGTAGAACTTAATATAATTTCTAGAGAGAGTGCGAACTCTCTCTTTTTGTATCTGTAAGAAGGGTAAGTGATTGAGCGAAGGTTTACATCGATGCTTTGTGTTGCACCGTCGACCATACAGTGAGTCGAGTCTGATCTTGGACGTCTTCAGCGAAGAGTTCGGTCGGGTGACCTTGATGTCTAAAGGCGTTCGAAGCAAGCGTTCCAATTTGAAAGGTGCATTACAACCTTTTACGCCGCTATTGCTAAAGTGGTCTGGCAACAGTTCAATGAAAACCTTACGTCAAGCTGAGCCGATTAGTTTAGGGCTTCCTCTCTCGGGGATAAACTTATATTCAGCGATGTACGTGAATGAGCTGATTGGTCGAGTGTTGATGGCCGAAGTACCCATGCCTGCACTTTTTCATGACTATCTTCATGCTTTAACAGAACTGGCTCATAATGAAAATCCGGAGCCAGCATTGCGTCGTTTTGAGTTGGCTCTACTATCCGCGATGGGATATGGTGTCGACTTTTTGCATTGCGCTGGTAGCGGTGAACTGGTCGCGCCAAACATGACTTATCGATACCGAGAACAGAAAGGTTTTATTGCTTCAGTGCGTCGAGATAATCTGACATTTATGGGCGATGAACTTATCGCAATCAGCGAGCGTAGGTTTATCACTAAAGAACAGTTAAAAGCAGCAAAACGCTTTACACGCATAGCCTTAAAGCCGTATCTTGGCGGCAAACCATTAAAAAGCAGAGAGCTATTTATGCCAACAATAGCCCTCTCTAGAGCACGGAGTATTGGAAAATGAGCTCAATCCTTTTAGGCGTTAATATCGATCATATTGCAACACTACGTAATGCACGTGGGACTAAATACCCAGATCCAGTACACGCAGCTGAAATCGCTGAACGTGCAGGCGCTGATGGCATTACCATCCATTTACGTGAAGATCGTCGCCATATTGTTGATCGTGATGTGCGTATTCTGGCTGAAACTATTCAAACACGAATGAATTTAGAGATGGCTGTGACGGACGAAATGGTTCAAATTGCACTCGATACTAATCCTGAGTTCGTTTGCTTAGTTCCTGAGAAACGTGAAGAGCTGACCACTGAAGGTGGCTTAGACGTTGTCGGCCAACTTGAAAAGATCAAAGCGGCGACGGAAAAACTGTCTGCTGCTGGTATTAAGGTGTCGCTATTTATTGATGCGGATCGTCAGCAAATCGATGCAGCTAAAGTATGTGGTGCGCCGTTCATTGAGCTTCATACTGGTCATTACGCTGATGCGAAAACAGAAGAAGATCAACAAGATGAACTGAAAAAGATTGCAGCTGGCGCAAGCTATGCTGACGATCTTGGTATCACTGTCAATGCGGGTCATGGCCTGACTTACCACAATGTAGCACCGATTGCGGCGCTTCCTGAGATTTATGAGCTGAATATTGGCCATTCTATCATGGGACGTGCTGTCTTTGATGGCTTGAACAGAGCCGTTGCAGACATGAAATCCGTTATGGAAACAGCACGTAATAATAAGTAGTTAGGCAAGCGGTAACTTAGGTAAGCGGTAACCATAAGCGACAAATTGAGTCGTAGCATGTTGAGTAGTAACGAGTTGAGTAGTAAAGGTTAATAATGGCTGTTGTTGGATTAGGTACCGATATCGCAGAAATTGAACGCATAGAGAAGGCACTATCACGAAGTGGTGACGCTTTTGCTCAGCGTATTTTGACGAGTTCTGAATTTGAAGTCTTTCAGAAAATTAAGCAAAAAGGGCGCTACCTTGCAAAGCGTTTTGCCGCAAAAGAAGCGGCATCTAAAGCGTTAGGTACGGGGATTGCCCTTGGTGTGACCTTTCATGACTTCGAGATTTCAAATGATGAACATGGTAAGCCAGTATTGATCCTACATAAGAAAGCTCGTGAAATCGCCGATACGACTGGAATCAGGTCGATCCACCTCACTATCTCGGATGAGCGCCACTATGCTGTGGCAACGGTATTACTCGAATCCTAAACCTGTTGCCGCTAATCTAAATTTAGTGCCTAATTAATCAGCTAACATAAAAAAGCAGAGTCCATGAGCTCTGCTTTTTTATTGGTTTGTATTCTGAGTCGTTAAACGCTAAATCGCTAACTAGATATCAGATGCTAGATGGTTTTAAATAATGAACCGCGGTTGCTTGAACCTTATCTAACTCATCCTGAAGTTCAAAAAGCTCCGGTTCAATATCTTCAATGGAAATGCCAGATCGCAGCTCTTTCTCTATCGTTGCACATACCGATTTAAGCCTTGGTACACCACTGTATGAGCTGCTGCCATGCATCTTGTGGATAATGTGTATTAGCTCTTCAACAGGGTAATCACTATCTTCTATCGCTCTCTCAGTTGCCTCATAAACCTCAGGAATAAAGTCCACTAGCATTTGCAACATATCTCGTGCGAGGTCTTCTTTATTGGCTGCTTGTTTCATTGCAGCTTGCCAATCTATGATGATGTTTTTGTGCACACTTATTTCACTTTCTGATATTTGGCTATTATCGATTTCGACTGAGACTGCTGGGTGATCTGGGTCTATTTTTTCGATATGCTCAACCTCAGAGGTTGGGCTCCAATGAATCAGAACCTGTTGTAATATATGCTCTTCAATAGGTTTCGTTAGGTAGTCATCCATGCCCGCCTCAAGCAACCGGTCACGTTCACCAATCATGGCATGAGCGGTCACTGCAATGATCGGAGTATTCGCATTATTTGCTAGTTTTTTGATATTCTGACAAGCGGTCACACCATCCATTTGTGGCATTTGAATGTCCATGAAGATGATATCAAATGGTGTTTCTGTCGCTTTGTCGATGGCCTGCTGACCGCTAGTGCAACTGATGACGGTTTCTACGCGTTCTTTCAGTAGTGCGGTAATCAATTTAAGGTTTGCAGGGTTGTCATCGACAGCCAATACGGTGAATGGAAGCTTCACTTCCGAGTGCGTTTCAATTGCCGGTGCAATCAAGGTTGGAGCTTGGTTCGATACTAGGGTTTGAAGCAGTTTCTTACGAGAAAGAGGCTTGGTGATGCACTGAACATCCACTTCTTTCATCAATTGTTCACCTAACGCTAATTCGGTACTTGGTGTACCAATAATTACGTTCTGAGCTATTTTTTTAGCGCCAATAGCCCAACCACTTACGGTATCAAATTGGTATTCTTGGTTTGATGCAAGGTTTAGCAGAACGTAGTCATACGAGGTTGACTCGTCAGGCATCACCGAACGATAAGTGACCACAAGCCCTTCTTGGGTTAAGATCTGTTGGGTAATTGACGCTGCTTGCATATTTGGTTCGATCAACAGTAGTTGTTTGTTTTGTAGACACTGAGTTTCAATCAGCTCCGTCATCGGCATATCAGTGGTAGAAAGCCTCAACGTAAACCAGAAGGTTGAACCTTGGTGAAGACGACTGGTTAGACTGATTTCACCACCCATTTGGCTCACCAATTTTTGGGTGATAACCAGACCTAAACCTGTACCACCATAACGACGAGAAATACTTGCATCTGCTTGGCTAAAGGCTTGGAAAAGTTGAGCTTGTTGACGTTCCGATATACCAATACCAGTATCACGAACCATGAATTGAAGCTCGATATTGTCTTCGCTTTGTGAGCGAAGTTCAACGCTGATATCAATGTTGCCATGCTCAGTAAACTTGATGGAGTTACCAACTAGGTTCGTCAAGATCTGCTGGATACGTAGTGGATCACCAACAACGCCTGGCGGTACTTTAGGGTCGATCTTGAGGGTCAGTTCTAAGCCTTTTTCATGAGCATTAGTTGCTTGAAGGTTCACAACTTCTTCGAGGCTGGATTGGAATTCAAATGGGATGTTCTCTAAGGCTAGCTTGCCAGCTTCGAGTTTCGAGAAATCCAAGATATCGTTAATAATACTGAGTAGGTTGTTCGCCGAGCGTTCAATAGTTTGCAAGTAATCAGTTTGGCTGTTCGATAGATGGGTTTTGAGCATTTGGCGAGTAAAGCCAATTACACCGTTGAGCGGCGTTCTTAATTCGTGAGACATATTCGCCAAGAATTCAGACTTAACACGAGCCGCTTCCTGAGCACGCTTTTTCGCAATGTCTAATTCAACGTTTTGAATCTCTAACTGTTCAAGTGTTTCACGTAGATCGGAGGTCGCTTGGTCAATACTGTGTTGCATTTCAACGTGATATTCCGACAGCGACACTGCCATCGCATTGATACCGTTTTTCAGCGAGTCTAGTTCACCATGCATTTTGCCTTCGATACGTACATCGAGATGACCACGACGAATTCGGTCGACCATGTTTTTCATGTGTGTGATCGGCTGGGTCACGTCGTGCATTAAGCGGAAGGCAAACACACCTGAAAGCCCAAGCCCGAGAACCAATACTAAGAATGCAGAAAACACCTCTTGATATTGTTGTAATCGAAGTGATGAAAGGTCTAACTCTATCGCGATATAACCGATCGCTTGGTTGGCTTGAGATTGGCCATTGGCTGAGTTTATATACTGACCTTCAGCAATGATAGGCGTCCGAAGAATCAGCGTATTATCGAGCAGGTTCGATGAGCTTAAATGCGGAATCGGTTTATCTTTGGGGTAGGTCAGGCTTTCAAAGTCAGGGTGAAAGTTTGAGGTTACAAACAGCTCGTGACGTTCATCAAACACCGCGATACTGCGCACCAGCTTAGAATTTTTTCGATGCGCATAGCTAATCAGCTGTCGAACAGACTCTCGACTTTCGAGCTGCATGCCTGATTCACTCGCAATCGCCAGTGGTTCAATGATGCTAGTACCAGTGTTCACCACTTGACCTTCAAGGTCTTGATAGCGGTTAAATGAGAAAAATGCACTCAATAGCAACCCAATAATCAATGTTGGAGCTAGAGTTAAGGTAATTACACGGGCTCTTAAGCCATATCTGGTCATGTTCTTTAATTACATCGAGGTCTGGATATGGGAAAATAACGCACCCAATGGCGGTTAAGTGAACGGTAAGCTTAATCAAAGCCGTGACGTTCGACAATGATTCCAAGGCAGAATAGTGAGCCCTGGATACCAATTACTAATTAAAAGATACATTAGGCATAAGCAATGGCACGTTTTTTCCAACCAAAAAAGAAAACTCAATTCGAGACCAAGCATCAATCGGTTTTGGTTGAACGAATGGATCACAATGGCGCTGGCATCGCTTATCAGAAAAACAAACCTGTTTTCATTGATGGGGCATTGCCCGGTGAGCAGGTGGTCATTCAACTGACTGAGAGTAAGAGTAAATTTGCACGCGCGAAACTCATCAAATTATTAAAGCCAAGCGAGCAGCGCCTAAAGCCGTTTTGTAAGCACTTTAATCAGTGTGGTGGCTGTCATCTTCAGCATTTTGGTTACGCCTCTCAGGTTGAGCACAAAGCACAGTCTCTTTCACATCTGATGAGCCAATATCAAACCGTTGAAACCGAAGTTGCCCAACCGATCGTGGGTGATGAAACGGGTTATCGTCGTCGCGCGCGTATCAGCCTATTTGTTGATAAAAAGACACAGCAGCTTCAGTTCGGTTTCCGTAAGAAGCAAAGTAAGCAGATTGAAAATATCACCGACTGTGCTGTGCTTGATTTTCGTCTTAATGTACTGCTGCCAAAGCTGAAAAATTTACTTAACACTTTCAGTAACCTTACCTCTTTAGGACACGTAGAATTGGTGTTGGGCGATACTGGCCCTGTCATGGTGCTACGTCACCTTAAGCCTTTGGTTGAAAAAGATGAGCAATCTTTGATTGAGTTGGCTCAGACAGAAGGCGCTACGCTGTATTCTATGCCAGAAGCGGACAAGTTGATTCGTTTGGTGGGTGATACGCCAGCTTATAATGAAACCGGTGTGACATTGCCGTTTGAGCCAAATCACTTCATTCAAGTGAATCAAAAGGTCAATCAACAGATGGTGGCTCAAGCGATCGAGTGGCTAGAACCTCAAGCGGATGAGCGGGTGCTTGATCTGTTTTGTGGTTTAGGTAACTTCAGCTTACCTATCGCACAACAGTCGGCGTTTGTGGTCGGTGTGGAAGGTGTTACTGAAATGGTACAACAGGCCGCATCTAATGCAGAATTAAACCAGCTAAGTAATACGGAATTTTACCAAGCGAACCTTGAAGAAGACTTATCCTTACAGCCTTGGGCAAAAGAGAAATTCGATAAAGTATTGCTCGACCCTGCAAGGGCTGGAGCGAGTGGGATCGTTGATCAAATTTCAGCGTTAGGCGCGAAGCGTGTGGTTTATGTTTCGTGTAATCCTGCTACTCTAGCTAGAGATTCTGAGAGCCTAGAAAAACAAGGCTATCAATTAGCCAAGCTTGGTATGTTGGACATGTTCCCCCACACCAGCCATCTAGAATCGATGGCTCTTTTTATCAAGGCTTAAAAATGAATCACAAAGGCGCAGTTAAGACTGCGTTGATATCAATATGAGTCGAACTAACTTGGAACCAGTTAGTCATATTGAATTGGGTATAAAACATAATAACTAGGAAGACATGATGGTTGCGGTACGAAGCGCACATTTAAACCCAAGCGAACAGTTTGAGCTAGAACGTTGGATTGCGTCACTGAATCAAGATGCAAAGACCTCGAATAAACTGATCAAAGTTTATCTTCACTGTGAAGAGCTTTTAAAAGATCATGAACAAGCTTCGCTCTTGCTTTGGCGTGGGCGCGAGATGATCGAAATTTTGGTCACCTTGTCTATGGATCGTGCCACTTTAGTGGCAGCACAACTTTTCCCCGTCGTCTCAAGTGGTGTTTTTGAGCGTGAAGCGTTTGAAGAAAGCTACGGCAAAGAAATCGTAAAGTTGATTGATGGCGTCGAAGAGATGGCGGCTTTGGGCCAGCTAAACGTCACCCTTGAAGGCAGTGCTGCCTCGGGTCAAGTCGATAACGTTCGTCGCATGTTATTGGCTATGGTCGATGATTTCCGCTGCGTAGTTATCAAGCTGGCGGAGCGAATATGTAACCTTATTGAAGTGAAAAAGGCTCCAGATGCTGTGCGTCGTGCAGCGGCGAAAGAGTGCTCCAATATCTACGCTCCATTAGCAAATCGCTTAGGCATTGGTCAGCTTAAATGGGAAATTGAAGATTACGCATTTCGTTACCAACAGCCAGACACCTACAAGCAGATTGCCAAGCAGTTGTCTGAGCGTCGCATTGTACGTGAACAATACATCACAGACTTCGTTAACGACTTAACGGCAGAAATGCAACGTTCAAGCATCAATGCTGAAGTGAGTGGTCGACCAAAACACATCTACAGTATCTGGCGTAAAATGCAGAAGAAAGGCTTGGCCTTCGATGAGCTTTTTGACGTGCGTGCTGTGCGTATCATCGCCGATCAACTTCAAGACTGTTATGCCGGCCTAGGTGTGGTTCACACCAAATATAAACACCTTCCCAGTGAATTTGATGACTATGTAGCTAACCCTAAACCCAATGGTTACCAATCTATCCATACCGTGGTTCTTGGTCCTGAAGGTAAGACCATTGAGATTCAAATCCGTACCAAGCAAATGCACGAAGATTCTGAGCTGGGGGTTGCTGCGCACTGGAAGTATAAAGAAGGTGCTACAAGCGCTCGCAGTGGTTACGACGAGAAAATTACTTGGTTGCGTAAACTTATCGATTGGCAAGAGGAGATGTCGGATTCTGGTGAGATGCTAGATGAAGTTCGTAGCCAAGTGTTCGATGACCGTGTCTACGCCTTTACACCTCGCGGTGACGTGGTCGATTTGCCGATGGGGGCTACGCCTCTCGATTTTGCTTACCACATCCATTCGATGGTAGGGCACCGCTGTATTGGTGCCAAAGTAGCAGGACGTATCGTACCGTTTACCCATAAACTATCGATGGGCGACCAAGTAGAGATCATCACTCAGAAAGAACCGAATCCATCGCGTGATTGGCTAAATCCAACCACAGGTTTCGTTCACTCAGGTCGTGCTCGTGCAAAAATCAACGCATGGTTCAGAGCACAAAGCCGCGAGAAAAATTTAGAAGCCGGTCGAGATATCCTTGAAGTTGAACTCGCGAAAGTGGGGGCTACCCTAAAAGATGCCGACCAATATGCGCTAAAACGCTTTAACGTCAACACTCCTGATGAGCTTTATGCTGGCATCGGCAGTGGAGACTTACGTATTAACCAAGTGGTTAACCACATCAATGCATTGGTCAATAAACCAACGGCGGAAGAAGAAGATAAAAAAGCGTTAGAAAAGCTGCTTGAGTCGGAAAATAAGCCTGCACAACAGAGTCGTCCAAATAAAGATGCGGTAGTGGTTGAAGGTGTTGATAACCTAATGACACACCTCGCTCGCTGTTGTCAGCCTATTCCAGGCGATATGATTAAAGGTTACATCACTCAAGGTCGTGGTATCTCTGTTCACCGTAGTGACTGTGAACAACTAAGCGAACTTAACCTACATGCTCCAGAACGTATTATCGATACTGTTTGGGGGCATGGATTTGTCGGCTCATACATCCTAACGCTACGCGTCGAAGCGTTAGAGCGTAATGGTTTGTTGAAAGACATTACCTCACTGTTCTCGAATGAAAAGATCAGTGTGACCACAATGAAGAGCCGTATCGACTATAAACGTCAGCTGTCGGTAATGGATTTTGATTTGGAAGTGACCAATATTGAAATTCTGAGTCGAGTGACGAGCCGAGTAGAACAAATCAAAGATGTCATGTCGGTTAAACGCCTAGGCTAGTTTTTACGTCGTACTTGGCCTTCTAACTGTGTTAACTGCACTATACTCGCTTCATCACATAGGCAAGCTATGCTCAGAAGTCTCGTAAGTTTGTTGCCTTGTTAGAAGAACCAAGTACTTAGTAAAAACCGAACAATGCATTGAATGACGCGTTGTTTAACAAGAAAAACAGAAAGGTGAGTGGTTTTGGCTGCTCACCTTTTTTAGTTCTAGTATTTTTTTAGTTTGAGAACCTTTTAGTTTCAGTGAAGCTATAAGTTTAAAAATCAAAGACAGTAATAGGAAGAAAACGATGAATCACCCGATTGAACACCTTGAACAGATTATGACTAAGCTGCGCGATCCAGAAGGTGGCTGTCCTTGGGATTTAAAACAAAATTTTGAAACAATTGTGCCGCATACTATCGAAGAGACCTATGAGGTAGTGGACGCGATTCACAACAAAGACTGGCCGAACCTACAAGAAGAGTTGGGTGACTTGCTGTTCCAGGTGATTTTCTACAGCCAGTTAGCTAAAGAGCAGGGGTTGTTTGAGTTCTCTGATGTGGTTGATGGTATCAATGAGAAGCTAACACGTCGCCATCCGCATGTGTTCTCTGATACCGAGTTTGCCAGTGATGAAGAAATTAATGCCAACTGGGAAGCTGAAAAGGCCAAAGAAAAAGCACAAGCAGGCAAAACTCAAGAAAGTATTCTAGACTCAATACCAAACTCGCTACCTGCACTTTCGCGTGCTACAAAGATTCAAAAGCAGGTTGCGAAATTTGGCTTTGATTGGGACGCTATTGGCCCGGTGGCAGATAAGGTTTTAGAGGAAGTTGACGAAGTGTTGGAAGAGGCGCTGCAAGTCACACCGAACGAAGATTTGATTGAAGAAGAGTTGGGAGATCTGTTGTTTGCGACGGTCAATTTGGTGCGACATTTAGGTAAAAGCCCAGAAACGGCGCTGAACAAAGCTAATCTAAAGTTTTCTCGTCGCTTTAAAGGAGTGGAACAAAAAGTTCGTCAACAAGATAAAAATTTAACCGATTTTTCTCTACAACAGCTTGATTCCATGTGGGATGAGGTCAAAGTTGAGGAGAAAAGATAATCAAAGCTTTTATCATGAATTGATTTGAAGCAAAAAATAAAAAATTGCAGTGTGATAGATTTCACGTTGTGGCGATAAGGGGCTTCTGGTATATTTTCATCCCGTCCAGAAGTAATCCATTTCCCTCATTCAACCAATTTCAGGTTAAACATGACGACAAATTACATTTTTGTTACTGGCGGGGTTGTATCCTCTCTAGGTAAAGGTATTGCAGCAGCATCTCTTGCGGCTATTTTAGAAGCTCGTGGTCTTAAAGTGACTATGATGAAGCTTGACCCTTACATCAACGTTGATCCAGGCACTATGAGCCCGACTCAACACGGTGAAGTGTTCGTTACGGAAGATGGCGCTGAAACTGACCTTGACCTTGGTCACTATGAGCGATTCATTCGCACCAAGATGACTAAGCGTAACAACTTCACTGCAGGTCGTGTTTACTCAGACGTACTCGCTAAAGAGCGTCGCGGTGATTACCTAGGTGCAACTATTCAGGTTATCCCGCACATCACTAACTCTATCAAAGAGCGTGTTATTTCAGGTGCATCTGGCCACGATGTTGCGATCGTTGAAGTTGGTGGTACGGTTGGTGATATCGAATCTCTACCATTCATGGAAGCGATTCGTCAGCTAGCAGTAGAACTAGGCCGTGAACGCGCAATGTTCATGCACCTTACTCTAGTGCCATACCTAGCAGCAGCGGGCGAAGTGAAAACTAAGCCAACGCAACACTCTGTAAAAGAGCTACTGTCTATTGGCATTCAGCCAGACATCCTAGTTTGTCGTTCAGACCGCAACATTCCTGCGAACGAGCGTAAGAAAATTGCCTTGTTCTGTAATGTGCAAGAAAATGCAGTTATTTCTATGCGTGATGTTGACTCTATCTACAAGATCCCTCAGCTTATTAAAGCTCAAGGTACTGATGAACTTGTATGTAAGCGTTTCGGCATCACGGCTCCAGAAGCTGACCTGTCTGAATGGGAACAAGTTATTTACGAAGAAGCTAACCCAACGGGTGAAGTGACGATTGGTCTGGTTGGTAAATACATTGAACTACCAGATGCCTACAAATCAGTTAATGAAGCGCTAAAACACGCGGGCTTGAAAAATCGCCTAAGCGTTAATATCAAATACGTAGATTCACAAGACCTTGAGTCT
Source organism: Vibrio sp. RW (assembly GCF_027587105.1). NCBI lineage: Bacteria > Pseudomonadati > Pseudomonadota > Gammaproteobacteria > Vibrionales > Vibrionaceae > Vibrio > Vibrio sp. RW. The sequence goes on along the minus strand of NZ_JAPPTM010000013.1, from coordinate 81,103 downwards.
CGTGGCGTAGAGCTTTTAGAAGGCCTAGATGCAATCCTAGTGCCTGGTGGCTTTGGTGATCGTGGTGTTGAAGGTAAAATTCTTGCTGCTCAATACGCTCGTGAAAACAAAGTACCGTACCTAGGTATCTGTCTAGGTATGCAAGTAGCGCTTATCGAGTACGCTCGTAACGTTGCGAAAATGGAAGGGGCACACTCTTCTGAGTTCAGCTCTGAAACTAAGTACCCAGTCGTTGGTCTTATCACTGAATGGACTGATGGTGAAGGTAAAGTTGAAGAGCGTACAGAATCATCTGACCTAGGCGGCACGATGCGTCTTGGTTCACAGCTTTGTCACCTAGCGAAAGGGACGAAAGCTTACGAATTATACGGTAGCGCGACGATCCATGAACGTCACCGCCACCGTTACGAAGTGAACAACAATCTTCGTCCACAAATCGAAAAAGCGGGCCTAAAAGTATCGGGCCTATCTGCGGACAAGAAGCTGGTTGAAGTAATTGAAAACCCGAACCACCCATGGTTTGTTGCTGCTCAATTCCACCCAGAGTTCACTTCAACACCTCGCGATGGTCACCCATTGTTTGCAGGTTTCGTGAAAGCGGCTGGTGAGTTCCAGCGTGGCGAATTAGAGAAATAAAAGGAATACAGGTAGCTGCGTAGGTTGTGCTGCTACCTTTAAATTTGACATTTATATATTCAACGAGAAGGAAACATTCAATGTCTAAGATCGTTAAAGTTCTAGGTCGTGAAATCATCGATTCACGTGGTAACCCAACTGTAGAAGCTGAAGTACACCTAGAAGGCGGTTTCGTAGGTATGGCTGCTGCTCCATCTGGCGCATCTACTGGTTCTCGCGAAGCTCTTGAGCTACGTGACGGCGACAAATCACGTTTCCTAGGTAAAGGTGTTCTTAAAGCTATTGAAGCTGTAAACGGCCCAATCGCTGAAGCTCTAGTTGGTAAAGACGCTAAAGCTCAAGCTGACGTTGACCAAATTATGCTTGACCTAGACGGTACTGATAACAAGTCTAAGTTCGGCGCGAACGCTATCCTAGCTGTATCTCTAGCTAACGCAAAAGCTGCTGCTGCTGCGAAAGGCATGCCTCTATACGAGCACATCGCTGAGCTAAACGGTACTGCTGGTCAGTTCTCTATGCCTCTACCAATGATGAACATCATCAACGGTGGTGAGCACGCAGATAACAACGTTGACATCCAAGAGTTCATGATCCAACCAGTTGGCGCTAAAACTCTTAAAGAAGGTCTACGTATCGGCGCTGAAGTATTCCACAACCTAGCTAAAGTTCTTAAGTCTAAAGGCTACAGCACTGCAGTTGGTGATGAAGGTGGCTTCGCTCCTAACCTTAAATCTAACGCTGAAGCTCTAGAAGTTATCGCAGAAGCTGTTGCAGCTGCTGGTTACGAACTAGGTAAAGACGTTACTCTTGCTATGGACTGTGCTGCATCTGAGTTCTTCGACAAAGAAGCTGGCATCTACAACATGAAGGGCGAAGGTAAAACTTTCACTTCTGAAGAGTTCAACCACTACCTAGCTGAACTAGCGAACAACTTCCCTATCGTTTCTATCGAAGACGGTCTTGACGAGTCAGATTGGGATGGCTTCAAGCACCAAACTGAACTTCTAGGCGACAAGCTTCAAATCGTTGGTGACGATCTTTTCGTTACAAACACTAAGATTCTTGCTGAAGGTATCGAGAAAGGCGTAGCTAACTCTATCCTTATCAAGTTCAACCAAATCGGTTCTCTAACAGAGACTCTAGCTGCAATTAAGATGGCTAAAGACGCTGGCTACACTGCAGTAATCTCTCACCGTTCTGGCGAAACTGAAGATGCAACTATCGCAGATCTAGCGGTAGGTACAGCTGCAGGTCAAATCAAAACTGGTTCTATGAGCCGTTCTGACCGTGTTGCTAAGTACAACCAACTAATCCGTATCGAAGAAGCTCTAGGTTCTAAAGCTCCTTTCAACGGTCTTAAAGAAGTTAAAGGTCAATAATTCCTAGCGAATTATGCACTAATGCTTTTAAATGCCTCGCTTATGCGGGGCATTTTTTTGCCTCTATAAAACTGTCTTTTTATACCTACAATTCGTCATTATTGAGACCTACGGAGAAGGGAGGTGGGAATATCATCTTGTGTTACGAACAACAATAATTCCCCGACTTATTGATTCCCTGGTACCACATATCTCGCACCAATAAGCGCATTATGGTATATATGTGCCTTATTCTAGTTCCTTCTTTTTCAACCAGCGAAAGGTGTTATGCGAATTTTTGCTTTAGTTTTGCTCATAGTGTTTGGCTGGCTACAACACACACTGTGGTTTGGTAAAAATGGTATCTCTGATTACTACGGTGTGAACAACGAAATCCAAGTTCAGCAGCAAGTAAATGAAAAGCTTCATCTTCGTAATGCTGAGATGTTTGCGGAAATTGACGATCTACGCCAAGGCTTAGACGCGATAGAAGAGCGTGCACGTCATGAACTTGGAATGGTGAAAGAAGGCGAAACGTTTTATCGTATCATTGGTGAGGAATCCCATTAATGTCGATTCAACTTCAAAGCGTGATTGCCGTTGTACCTGCGGCGGGCGTGGGCAGCCGAATGCAGGCCGACCGTCCTAAGCAATATCTAAAAATTAGCGGCACAACGATTTTAGAGCACACCGTTGAGAAATTATTGTCTCACCCGCAAGTCTCTCAAATTGTCGTTGCTATTAGCGATGATGACCCATACTACCCAGAGCTTGCCTTAAATCAGAATCCAAAAGTGATCAGAGTGTCTGGTGGAAGCGAAAGAGCGGACTCAGTACTCTCTGCCTTAGATTATATCGCTGAGCAACAGCTTGGTGATTGGGTTATGGTTCACGATGCGGCAAGGCCTTGTGTTCAATTAGGTGACATCGATAAGTTGATCTCCGGTGCAATGAGTCATGAGGTAGGGGCGATTTTGGCTGCTCCTGTTCGTGATACGATGAAGCGTGGTGCCCAAGGGCAGATCGAGCATACCGTTGAACGAGCCGATTTGTGGCATGCACTGACGCCGCAAATGTTTAGAGCAAAACCTCTGTGGAATGCATTAAGTGAGGCGCTTCAACAAGGTGTTTCTATTACCGATGAAGCTTCAGCCTTTGAGTGGAAAGGTTTATCGCCCGCTTTAGTTACAGGGCGCTCAGATAATTTTAAGATTACTCAGCCAGAAGATTTAGCCCTTGCTGAGTTCTATTTAAGTCAGAATAAGGAATAATGATGATTCGTATTGGCCATGGCTTTGATGTACATAAGTTTGGTGGTGAAGGCCCGGTAATTATTGGTGGCGTGAGCGTCCCTTATGAACAAGGTCTTATTGCACACTCAGATGGTGATGTTGCCCTGCATGCGTTATGTGACGCTCTATTAGGTGCGATTGCTGCGGGTGATATTGGTCGTCATTTCCCAGATACCGATGATGAGTGGAAAGGTGCAGACAGCCGTGAGCTATTGAAAGACGTTTATCGTCGAGTAAAAGAGCAAGGCTACGTGATTGGTAATGCCGATATTACTATCATGGCGCAAGCGCCAAAAATGGCGCCTCATATAGTGTCTATGTGCCAAGCTATTGCACAAGACTTAGAAACCAGCATCAGTAATGTGAATGTAAAAGCCACGACCACTGAGCGTTTAGGTTTTACAGGTCGCAAAGAGGGCATCGCATGTGAAGCGGTGGTCCTAATTACCAAAAGTGCGTAAGCACCAACACGAAAAGAACAGCATGTCAGATATTTTATCTTCATTGGCTTATCTAAACGGTAAACCAACTGCGAAAGCAAAACTAAAAGCAAAAGCCGAACACTTTGTCGTTAATGAAGACCTAGGTTTTGAGTTTACCGGCGAAGGCGAGCACCTAATGGTTCGCATTCGTAAAACGGGTGAGAACACGAGCTTCGTGGCGAATGAGCTGGCTAAAGCTTGTGGTGTTAAGTCGAAAGATGTGAGCTGGGCGGGTTTGAAAGACCGTCACGCGGTTACCGAGCAGTGGTTGAGCGTCCACCTACCGAAAGGTGAGCCTGACTTTTCAGCGTTCTTGGCACAATACCCAAGCATCGAAATCCTAGCGACAGCACGTCACAACAAAAAGTTACGTCCAGGCGATTTAGTGGGCAACCAATTTGAGTTGACCTTGTCTGAAGTAACGGATTGCGATGATGTGGTCAAGCGTTTGGAAAAAGTCGTTCAAGTCGGCGTGCCGAACTACTTTGGTGCTCAGCGTTTTGGTAATGAAGGCAACAACTTATCTGAAGCTCGTCGTTGGGGCCGTGATAACGTTCGTACTCGTAATCAGAATAAACGCAGCTTGTACCTTTCTGCGGCTCGCTCGTGGATCTACAACCTGATCCTGTCAGACCGTATTGAGCAAGATGCGTTTGCATCTGCATTGGTGGGCGATATCGTGGTGAAAGACGGTACTCAACTAGCAGTAACGGCTGACAACATCGAAGTAGTAAACCAAGACATCGCGAACGGCGCAGCATTGGTTACTGTTGCTTTGGCTGGCGATAATGCCTTGCCTACGACGGATGAGTCTCAAGCTTTAGAGCAGAAACACCTTGATGCTGAACCGGATCTAATGGCTCTGATTCGTGGTAACCGTATGCGCCATGATCGTCGTGAAGCGTCACTGAAACCAACGGATTTAACTTGGGAAGTGAACGAAGATAATGTCACGCTTAAGTTCTCTCTTGATGCGGGTTGTTTCGCAACAGCGATCGTTCGCGAATTGATTGAAGAAGTACACGTAGAAAGAAGCTACGAGCAATAACGATTCTGCTTGGAGCTAAGTCACTTGATATTGGAATTTAGTCACTTGGCATTGGAACAAAAGAAAGGATACAAGATGAAGATTTTACTCAGCAACGATGATGGTGTGCATGCTCAAGGTATTCATGAGCTAGCAAGTGAATTACGTGATCTTGCTGAAGTTATCATTGTTGCACCTGATCGTAATCGCTCAGGTGCTTCAAATTCATTAACTTTAGAACAACCTTTGCGTGTTCAAGAAATTGCTGAAAATACCTATTCGGTACAAGGCACACCGACCGACTGTGTGCATTTTGCGTTAAATGAACTGCTCAAGAACGATATGCCCGATCTGGTTTTAACGGGCATTAATCATGGTGCTAACCTTGGTGACGATGTACTTTATTCAGGCACAGTGGCTGCTGCAATGGAAGGGCACTTCTTGGGCGTTCAATCGGTGGCGTTTTCCCTGGTGGGTAAAAAACATTTTAAGACAGCGGCAGTGATTGCTCGTGGTATCGTCGAACAACATTTAGTCAACCCAATCCCAACTAACCGCCTATTAAACGTCAATGTGCCTGACCTGTCTTTAGAACAGTTGTCTGGAACTCAAGTAACACGCCTTGGCGCTCGTCACCATGCTGAAGATATGATTAAGCAAAAAGACCCCCGCGGTCATGATATTTATTGGCTTGGTCCTCCGGGCAAAGAGCAAGATGCCGGCGAAGGTACCGATTTTTACGCTATCGAACATGGCTTTGTATCGGTAACACCGTTACAAGTTGATCTGACGGCACACGAGTCGTTAGGTGCGATGACAACATGGTTAGGAGAGAAGTAAGTGAGCAACCCACAAGCCGAGCGCTTAGTTACTTTTTTGATTGAAAATGGTATTCAGGATCATAAGGTTCTCGATGCTATTTACCAACTGCCGAGAGAGAGCTTTTTATCACAGGCAATGTACCATCAAGCTTATGATAACAATGCGCTGCCTATCGGACAGGGACAAACAATCTCTCAGCCATACATCGTTGCTAAAATGACAGAGTTACTTGAGTTACAACAAGACAGTCGCGTTTTGGAGATCGGAACCGGTTCTGGTTACCAAACCGCAGTATTAGCTCAGCTTGTTGACCATGTTTATTCGGTTGAAAGAATAAAGTCGCTACAGTGGAATGCTAAGCGTAGGTTGAAGCAACTCGATTTCTACAATATCTCAACCAAACACGGTGATGGCTGGCATGGGTGGTCTTCAAAAGCCCCTTTTGATGCGATTATTGTCACCGCTGCTGCTGAGTCGATTCCTCAAGTGCTTTTGCAACAACTTAAAGATGGTGGTCGTTTACTGATTCCTGTCGGTGATGATGAACAGCAATTGTTGAAGATTGTTCGCCATGGTGACGAGTTTTTATCGAGTGTTATCGAGGTCGTGAGATTTGTACCTCTCGTTCCTGGTGAGTTAGCTTAATCAAAATACTACTGGTGTAGGTGGATAGAGAGTCGATGGGTTCGAAGTTGTTAAAAGGAAGTACTTTACTGCTTGGCTGTGCACTTGTTGGGTGTGCAGCGAATTCGCCTGCGCCCGTTTCAAGCCTTAACAAGAATTACTCATCGATCGATCGTGGTAGTTATCGCGGCAGTTATTATGAAGTAAAAAAAGGCGATACGCTTTATTTCATCGCTTATGTGACCAACAAAGACGTGAATGACCTCGTTAGCTACAACAAATTGTCTGCCCCATATACGATCCATCCAGGACAGAAGCTTAAGTTATGGCGCCCGAGCTACAGCGCGCCAGCGTATGGTAAATCAACGGTAGCGGCTGCAGCAGTTGCTGCGCCTGTCGCGGCATCAACCACGTCATCTGCGGCAAGTACCCCTAAAACCATACCTAAGCAGAGTAAAAACTCTAAATCTTCCCCTGCTCAAACTACCATCAAAGTGGTTAAAAAAGATTCACCAAAGAAGGTTGAACAATCCAAATCAAAAGAGTATGTTGGTTCTAAAGGTAAACAAAATGTTACACCGACCACCAAACCAACAAGTGATAAAGTATCCAAATGGTTATGGCCAACAAAAGGGAGAGTGATTAAGAACTTCTCTGTAGGCGAACAAGGAAATAAAGGCATAGACATAGCAGGACAGCGAGGTCAGCCAATAGTATCTACTGCAGGGGGAACGGTTGTTTATTCGGGTAATGCATTGCGAGGCTACGGCAATCTAGTGATTGTGAAGCACAATGATAATTACTTAAGTGCATACGCGCATAATGACCGGTTATTAGTATCTGAAGGGCAAAGTGTGAAACCAGGGCAGAAGATTGCAACAATGGGAAGCTCTGGAGCCAGCAGTGTCAGGCTGCACTTTGAGATTCGTTACCAAGGCAAATCAGTTAATCCAAAACGATACTTGCCTTAAATACAAGGTCTCTTAATAGGACATTGTATGAAGTGACATAGTCATTTAGCGACATATGAAGTTGTAATGTCATGCTAATTTCGCCAGGGGGAGGCGTTATGAGTATAAGCAATGCAGTAACCAAAGAAGAGTTCGATCTTGTCCAAGCAACCACGGAACCGGAAGCACTTGGAAAAGCAAAGCGAACAGTCACTAAGAAAACCGAAGCGAAAGAAGAAGTTGAAGTTACGTCTAAAAGCTTAGATGCCACTCAACTTTATCTAGGCGAGATCGGTTTCTCACCACTATTAACCGCAGAAGAAGAAGTGCTTTATGCACGTCGAGCTCTACGCGGTGATGAAGCAGCACGTAAACGCATGATAGAAAGTAACCTGCGTTTAGTGGTAAAGATTTCCCGTCGTTATAGCAATCGCGGTTTAGCACTTCTCGATCTAATTGAAGAAGGCAACTTAGGTTTGATTCGCGCCGTAGAGAAGTTTGACCCAGAACGTGGTTTCCGTTTTTCGACCTACGCGACATGGTGGATTCGTCAAACCATTGAACGTGCGTTGATGAATCAGACTCGGACTATCCGTTTACCAATCCATGTTGTGAAAGAGCTGAACATCTACCTACGTACTGCAAGAGAGCTATCACAAAAGCTTGACCATGAACCAACGGCAGAAGAGATCGCTTCTAAGCTAGATAAACCCGTTGGTGATGTGAGCAAGATGCTTCGTCTAAACGAAAGAGTGAGTTCTGTAGATACGCCAATTGGTGGTGACGGTGAGAAAGCACTGTTGGATATTATTCCAGACATCAACAATTCAGATCCTGAGGTTTCAACTCAAGATAGCGATATCAAGAATTCGTTGATCTTCTGGCTTGATGAGCTGAATCCGAAGCAGAAAGAGGTGCTTGCACGTCGATTTGGATTGCTTGGTTATGAACCGTCAACACTAGAAGAAGTTGGTCGTGAAATTAGCCTGACTCGTGAGCGTGTTCGTCAAATTCAAGTTGAAGGTCTGCGTCGTTTACGTGAGATTCTGATCAAACAAGGTCTGAACATGGAAAACCTGTTCAACGTTGAAAATGACTAAATGATATTCAATAATATCGAAATAAAAAAACGCTGACTTAATGTCAGCGTTTTTTAGTTTTAGCTTCTGATTGAGCTTTTTAATTTAGCTAGAAACCACAGCGCTTGGTTATTCTAAACTAGAGTGCTTCTTAAGCTAGAGTAGCTTTTTCAAGCGGTAGAGTTCTTCTAATGCCTGTCGAGGTGTTAGATCATCAGGATCGACACTCGCTAGTGCTTGTTCCACTTCACTCGGTTCAGGGATTAGACTCAGTTGGTTTGCGATATCAACGTCGCTTGGTCTCGACATCGGAGCCCCGATACTGAGTGCTTCTAGTTGCGTTAGTTTAGCGCGAGCATTTTTGATCACCACTTTAGGAACCCCGGCTAAGCTGGCAACCGCTAAGCCATAAGATTTACTCGCTGCACCTTCTTGTACTGCATGCATAAAGGCAATGTTGTCGCCATGTTCAACTGCATCTAAGTGTACGTTTGCCAATGTTGGAAGCTGGTTCGGTAACTCGGTTAGCTCAAAATAATGCGTGGCAAACAACGTCATCGAATTAATTTGATTTGCTAGCCATTCTGCACTTGCCCAAGCTAGCGACAAACCATCATAAGTACTAGTACCACGGCCGATCTCATCCATTAATACAAGGCTATTTGGTGTCGCGTTATGCAGAATGTTAGCGGTTTCTGTCATCTCAACCATGAAGGTTGAACGGCCAGAAGCCAAATCATCCGATGCGCCAATACGAGTAAATATACGGTCGATAGAGCCAATCGTCGCGCTTTCAGCTGGCACATAACAACCGATATGGGCCATCAATGCGATAAGTGCAGTTTGGCGCATGTAGGTCGACTTACCACCCATGTTTGGACCTGTGATGATCAGCATTTTACGCTTATCGTTTAGGTCGATAGGGTTGGCGATGAAAGGTTCATCCATCACTTGTTCTACTACTGGGTGACGACCCGCTTGTATCTGTATACCGGCCACTTCTGTCATGGTTGGACGACAGTAATCAAGTGTATCTGCTCGCTCAGCTAAGTTTTGTAGTACATCAAGTTGAGATACTGAAGAAGCGATGTTTTGTAGTCGTTCTAGGTATGGCAGTAGTAAATCAAACAACTCTTCCCACAACTGCTTCTCGATAGCCAGTGCCTTCGATTTAGAGTTAAGCACTTTGTCTTCGTGCTCTTTCAGCTCAGGAATGATATAGCGCTCAGCGTTCTTCAGCGTTTGGCGACGAACATAATGTGGCGGTACAAGGTGGCTTTGTCCGCGGCTTACTTGAATGAAGAAACCGTGTACGTTGTTGTAACCAACTTTTAGCGTGTCGATGCCGTGACGTTCACGCTCTTCTTGCTCAAGCTTATCCAGAAACTCAGTTGCACCTGCAGCAAGATCACGCCATTCATCTAGCTCGGCGTTGTAGCCTTCTGCAATCACACCGCCGTCACGGATAACCACGGGTGGGTTCTCTTTGATTGCACGTTCAAGCAGTTCTGAAACCTCATCTACAGGAGAGGCATACTGAGCAAGTTGAGTTAGGTACGGGTGCTTAAGCTGTGTCAGTGTTTCAGCTAGCTCTGGTAAGTATTCCATTGCTTGGCGAAGGCGCGCCATATCACGTGGGCGAGCAGAACGAAGTGCAAGACGAGCAAGAATACGCTCGATATCACCAATCTGCTTTAAGGTTGGCTGTAGCTCTGTAAAGAGAGCCAAGTCTTTCATTTCACCAATCGCATCTAAGCGTTGATCAAGTGCCGAGATATTGCGCATTGGTTGATGTAACCAACGCTTAAGCATGCGACTGCCCATAGCGGTTGCGGTGTGATCAAGCACTTCAGCAAGAGTGTTATCTGTGCCACCGCCAAGATTTTGCGTGATCTCTAGGTTGCGGCGAGTCGCAGCATCGAGGATCACCGAATGATCTTGCTTATCCATGGTCAGTGAACGGATGTGCGGCAGGGCAGTACGTTGCGTGTCTTTCACGTATTGGATAAGACAGCCAGCGGCACAAAGGCCAAGCTTGGCACCTTCAACGCCAAAACCCACAAGGTCACGAGTACCAAATTGTTGGTTCAGCTGCTGCTTCGCGGTATCTAATTCAAATTCCCATACTGGACGACGGCGATTGCCGTTACGGCTTGCCATTAAATCGACAGGTTCGAAATCCTCAGGGAATAGTAGCTCACGTGGTGAGGTTCTCTGTAGCTCAGCGGACATCGCTTCTTCAGTTTCAGGCTCGCAAAGTTGGAATCGGCCAGAGGTAATATCAAGCGTCGCGTAACCGAATTTACCGTTGTGGTGGTAAATCGCGGCGATTAAGTTGTCGACTCGCTCAGAAAGCAGGGCTTCGTCGGTTACGGTACCCGGTGTCACGATACGCACGACCGCACGCTCTACAGGGCCTTTTGAAGTGGCTGGATTACCAATCTGTTCACAAATTGCTACGGATTCACCAAGTTGCACTAACTTTGCAAGGTATCCTTCAACGGCATGGTATGGAACACCTGCCATCGGAATCGGTTCACCATTTGATGAACCACGCTTAGTCAGTGAAATATCGAGGAGTTGAGAGGCTTTTTTAGCGTCATCGTAGAAAAGCTCGTAGAAATCGCCCATGCGGTAGAACAACAGAATTTCTGGATTTTCTGCTTTGAGTTTTAGGTACTGCTGCATCATGGGAGTGTGTTTTTGATCGGCTTTCACAGTTAACTTCTTTCGTTTATTTCTATTGCGGCTTAGGATACGTGAAAGCGTTTCGTGCGAAAAGCGGCTGATGCGAAAAGATGCAAATCCAAATGATATGACGGTAATTAAAGGGAAGCTAATAATGCAGATGACTCAAGCTCTTAGTGAAAAACTCGGACCATTACTGGCAAAGCATAAACAAGTGCTAGTGACCGCTGAATCTTGTACCGGCGGTGGTGTAGCGACTGCTGTCACCGATGTGGCGGGCAGCTCAGCATGGTTTGACCGCGCCTTTGTGACTTACAGTAATGAAGCTAAGCAAGAGATGATTGGTGTTCAGCTTGAAACCTTGGTTGAGTTTGGTGCGGTGAGTGAACCCGTGGTGATAGAAATGGCCAAGGGGGCGCTACAACATTCAAATGGCACTATTTCTGTGTCGATCAGCGGTATTGCTGGCCCTGGCGGCGGCACGGAAGAAAAGCCCGTTGGTACCGTCTGTTTTGCTTGGAAATCGCTAAATGGCTGGGATAAAGTAGAAACGAATGTATTTACAGGTGATAGATCACAAGTACGCCAACAAGCCACGCACCATGCCCTGCAAGTTATTTATGATTACCTATCAATGGAAGGTAAGTAACATTTGTACAAATTATTTTCATACAGGTATAGACACTGTATGAATCAACAGTATAATGAGAGCCAATTAGTCACCCCTATGTGGGTTAGAAATAGATTCTAGATCGCTTGTTGAGACAACCGATTATGTGGAGATAGAAATGGACGAGAATAAACAAAAAGCGTTAGCCGCAGCCCTTGGTCAGATTGAAAAACAATTTGGTAAAGGTTCTATCATGCGTCTTGGTGATAACCGCACAATGGACGTAGAAACTATTTCTACAGGTTCTCTATCTCTAGATATCGCACTTGGTGCTGGTGGCCTACCGATGGGACGTATCGTAGAGGTTTACGGTCCAGAATCATCAGGTAAAACAACGCTAACGCTTGAGCTTATTGCTGCAGCACAAAAAGTTGGCAAGACGTGTGCTTTCGTTGATGCGGAACACGCACTAGACCCTATCTACGCTCAAAAGCTTGGTGTTGATATCGATGCACTTCTTGTTTCTCAACCTGATACGGGTGAGCAAGCATTAGAAATCTGTGATGCATTGGCTCGTTCAGGTGCAATCGATGTGCTTGTTATTGACTCAGTAGCAGCACTAACACCAAAAGCAGAAATTGAAGGCGAAATGGGCGATAGCCACATGGGTCTTCAGGCTCGTATGCTTTCTCAAGCAATGCGTAAGTTAACAGGCAACCTTAAGCAGTCTAACTGTATGGCTATCTTCATCAACCAAATCCGTATGAAGATTGGTGTGATGTTCGGTAACCCAGAAACAACAACAGGTGGTAATGCTCTTAAGTTCTACGCATCTGTTCGTCTTGATATCCGCCGTACTGGTGCGATCAAAGATGGTGATGAGGTTGTTGGTAACGAAACGCGTATCAAGGTTGTTAAGAACAAAATCGCTGCACCATTCAAACAAGCTGAAACTCAAATCCTATACGGCAAAGGCTTCAACCGTGAAGGTGAGCTTATCGATTTAGGTGTTAAGAACAAGCTAGTAGAAAAAGCGGGCGCTTGGTATAGCTACAAGGGTGACAAGATCGGCCAAGGTAAAGCTAACGCTGGTAAGTACCTACGTGAAAACCCAGAGATTGCTCTGGAGATCGATACTAAACTTCGTGAGTTGCTACTAACGCCTGCTGTTCTTGAAGAGAAAGGCGTAGAGAAAGAAGAAGAAAACGAAGAGCTATAAGCTAACGTTTTATCGAGCGTATGTTTGAAGGAATATTCGCTTTGAAAGAATTTGAAGCCTCACATATTTTATGTGGGGCTTTTTTATTGAAGCTCTTCCGTCCTGGTCTGTGTTTATTTAGCTTGCCTTAGTGGTTAGGTCGAAAGTGTAGTTTTGTTTTTTCTCTGCTCAGCTAGTGGAATATTCTCCATTTTGCCTAATTCTCAATAAAATCCTGCCCAAGGGTGTCTTTTCTACAAGAAAACTAGTCGAAGCCTTAACCATGATCTACAATACGGCAAAATTCTAACTCGACTATTTTCAGGAAGAGCTGCATGTACATGAGCACTGATGAGGTTCGCAACGCGTTCCTTAAGTTCTTTGAGAGCAAAGAACACCAAATCGTAGACAGTTCATCGTTAGTTCCACATAACGATCCAACCCTGCTATTTACTAACGCAGGTATGAACCAATTCAAAGATTGCTTCCTAGGCGCCGAAAAACGTGCCTACACACGAGCAACTACGGCTCAGCGTTGTGTACGTGCGGGTGGTAAACACAATGACCTTGAAAACGTAGGTTTCACGGCTCGTCACCACACATTCTTTGAAATGCTAGGCAACTTCAGCTTTGGTGATTACTTCAAAGAAGAAGCGATTGCGTTTGCTTGGGAATTCCTGACTGAAACTCTTCAACTGCCACAAGAGCGTCTATTGGTAACGGTATACGAGACAGATGACGAAGCATTCGATATCTGGAACAAGAAAGTAGGTGTACCTGTTGACCGTATCGTTCGCATCGGCGACAAAGAAGGCGGTAAACAGTTCGAGTCTGATAACTTCTGGACAATGGGTGACACGGGTCCTTGTGGTCCATGTACTGAAATCTTCTACGATCACGGTGAGCACATCTGGGGCGGTCGTCCTGGTACACCTGAAGAAGATGGTGACCGTTTTATCGAGATCTGGAACAACGTATTCATGCAGTTCAACCGTCACGCTGACGGTACAATGGAACCGCTACCTAAGCCTGCTGTAGATACAGGCATGGGTATTGAGCGTATCTCTGCAATCATGCAGGGCGTTCACTCTAACTACGAAATTGATGTATTCCAAAAGCTAATCAAAGCGACAGCTGAAGTTGTTGGTCATGATGATCTATCTAACCAATCGCTGCGCGTGATTGCTGACCACATTCGTTCTTGTTCATTCCTAATCGCTGATGGCGTTATGCCTTCAAACGAAGGTCGTGGCTACGTTCTACGTCGTATTATTCGTCGTGCAGTTCGTCACGGTAACAAGCTTGGCGCACAAGGTGTGTTCTTCCACAAACTTGTGGGTGTACTGGCTGAAGTGATGGGTTCTGCCGCTGATGAGCTTAAGAAGCAGCAAGAGCTTGTTGAAAAAGTACTTCGCATCGAAGAAGAAAACTTCGGTCGTACTCTAGAGCGTGGCATGGTTATCCTTAATGACGCACTAGATGCACTTGAAGGCAAAGAGCTTGACGGCGAAACCGTTTTCAAACTTTACGATACATACGGCTTCCCAGCTGACCTTACTAACGATGTAGCTCGTGAACGCGACTTTACTATCGATGAAGAAGGCTTTGAGAAGGCGATGGAAGCACAGCGTCAGCGTGCACGTGAAGCTGGCCAATTCGGCACTGATTACAACGCGACGATCAAAGTAGACACCAACACTGAGTTCTGTGGTTACACAGGTACTGAAGGTTCAGGTGAGATCTCTGCGCTATTCGTTGACGGCGAAGAAGTATCTTCACTATCAGCTGGCGACAAAGCAATCATCATCCTTGAAGAGACGCCATTCTACGCTGAATCTGGCGGCCAATGTGGTGATGCGGGTACGCTAAAAACGGCATCGGGTCTATTCAAAGTACAAGACACTCAGAAGCTCGGTAACGCATTTGCACACCACGGTGAGCTAGTTGAAGGTGTACTTGCTAAAGGCGATAAAGTAGAAGCAACGGTTGATGCCGAGCGTCGTGCAGCTATCGCACTCAACCACTCTGCAACTCACTTGCTTCACTCTGCCCTGCGTGAAATTTTAGGTGAACACGTTGCTCAGAAAGGTTCTTTAGTTAAGCCAGACAACCTGCGTTTTGACTTCTCTAATCTTGAAGCGGTAACGCCAGCACAGATTAAAGAAGTTGAGCGCTTGGTTAACGCACAAGTTCGTAAGAACCACGTGATTGAAACCAACATCATGGATATCGAGTCTGCGAAAGAAAAAGGTGCAATGGCACTGTTTGGCGAGAAGTACGATGATGAAGTTCGCGTTCTGTCTATGGGCGATTTTTCTACAGAACTTTGTGGTGGTATTCACGCGAGCAACACAGGCGATATCGGTCTGTTTAAGATTACTTCTGAAGGTGGAATCGCTGCTGGTATTCGTCGTATCGAAGCGGTAACGGGTGAGGTTGCTTTAGATGCAGTAGAGGCTCAGAACAACGCTTACGAAGAGAAGCTTGTTGAGGCAGCAAAGAAAGCGAAATCTCTAGAGAAAGAAATTCAACTGCTTAAAGAAAAGATGGCTGCAGCTGAAGGCGCAAACATCATGGGCAAAGTGGAAGAGATCTCAGGTACTAAAGTACTGGTTGCTGCCATTGAAGGTGCAGACAACAAGAACTTACGTACTATGGTTGATAACGCGAAAAACCAAGTGGGTAGCGGCATCATACTGATTGCTAACGTAGCAGAAGGTAAAGTTGGCCTGATTGCGGGCGTAACCAAAGACCTAATCGGCAAAGTAAAAGCGGGTGACCTCGTTAAGATGGTTGCTGAGCAAGTTGGTGGTAAAGGCGGTGGTCGTCCAGATATGGCTCAAGCGGGCGGTACTGATGTTGAAGCACTACCTGAAGCGCTTAAATCTGTACGCACTTGGCTAGAAGAACGTCTTTAAGCTTAAGTAATTGATACAAAGATGCCCAATCAGATGATTGGGCATCTTTTATTTTGCCTATTGGAAGTGTGTAAAAGGCCGGATTGAGATTAACCAAGAAGTCTAATAGTAAGTTAGACTCCTTGGTTCATTTTTTATTGCTTCGCTATGACGCAAAGCATGTGTTTTTTTGTCATATATAGATATCGGTCTTGGGAAGGTGAGGACGGGTGAAAATGCCTCTTATCGTACAGAAATTTGGTGGAACGTCGGTGGGTTCGATAGAGCGCATCCATCATGTAGCAGATAAAATCATTGAAGCGAAAAATGAAGGTAACCAGATCGTTGTTGTCGTTTCTGCTATGTCAGGTGAAACAAATCGATTGGTTAACCTAGCCACACAAATTGATAGCGTCCCCAACGCTAGAGAACTGGATGTGCTGTTAACGGCTGGAGAACAAGTTTCCATGGCCTTATTGGCAATGACGTTGCACAAGTTAGGTTATGAAGCGACATCGATGACTGGCTATCAAGCAAAGATACACACCGATTCCAATCATAATAATGCGACGATTGAGCATATTGATACAGCTCCTATTCAAGCGCTGCTCGATGATAACCAGATTGTGATAGTGGCAGGCTTTCAAGGCGTCAATACCAAAGGTGATATCACGACATTAGGCCGTGGCGGTTCAGATACTACGGCGGTAGCGCTAGCGGGCGCACTGCAGGCGAAAGAGTGCCAGATTTATACCGATGTTGATGGTGTTTACTCTTGTGACCCTAGAGTCGTAAAGCAATCTCAAAAGTTAGATACATTAGATTTTCCTTCTATGGAAGAGATGGCTCGTCGAGGTGCTAAGGTATTGCACCTGCCGTGTGTTCAGTATGCCTGGCAACACAATGTGCCATTGCGAGTGCTTTCAAGTTTTGAAAAAGGCGAGGGTACATTGATCACGGGCAACCAGTGTTTGAATGATATTACTGGAATAGCGATTGAAAGAGATATGGAGCGGATTGAGTGTTTGAATGAAGATTTACCGTCTTTCATTTCTCATTGTCAATTGTTAGGGATCGAAGTCTGTAGTGTGATCGAGGAAACAGAACGAGCAGCACTCATTATTAAACAAGACATAAGTGCTAAATTAAAACTAGTTTTTGCTGCACAAATCCGTAATAGTGAACAAGTTAGTTTGTTAACTGTGGTAGGAAGCCGAACACGAGAAATTGTGGTCAGTTCACATGGATTGTTGTCTGAAGGCGAAATTGATGTACAGCATCACTTATTGCAGCAGCAGTCTTTAACTTTGGTGATATCACCAACGCAAGTCGATATGGCTGCTAACATATTACACAATGCATACATCGTTACGCGTGAAACACAGGGTTATCTTAAAAAAGAAGTGCATTTTGGTTAAATAAAATCAATCGATAGCTTACGAAAATATAACTTTTGTTGGATAATACTCACGTAGCTAGATAAATTTAGAGATTACTCAAGGAGCAAAGAATGCTAATTTTGACTCGCCGCGTTGGCGAAACACTGATGATTGGTGATGAAGTAACAGTTACTGTATTGGGCGTGAAAGGTAACCAAGTACGTATTGGTGTTAACGCACCTAAAGAAGTATCTGTTCACCGTGAAGAGATCTACATGCGCATTCAAGCTGAAAAAGGTAATGGTAACGTTGCACCTGGCAACTACTGATATTTTTTGCGTAGAGAAGAGGCTAGCATTGTCGCTAGCCTTTTTTGATCTTGGGGAGCGAGAAATATTGTGTGGATGAAAATGGGTTTAATAACAGGCTTTTTGATGCTGCGAAGCGAACATGTCATAAAACTGTGAAATACAGACATGACTGAGCATGGCCCTTTATCGGGTTTTGTTTGCCAAAGCTCAAGATTTGTTAACTTCTCCTATGGCGTAATATCGCATCCCATAGTATGGTGAAAACAGCAGTAGCACTTGCTGCTGGATAAATTAGATAATTGTTTTCGGCTGTTTATTATTGTTAATCTTTCGCCTTAATTTTTAAGGGAAAAAGTGGTTTCTAGAGCTTGTAAGTTTAATTTGCAAGCGCTTTGATTAAATAGCAAACGGTTGAGTGTTTTTGTCCAATTTTTTTCAATAAAGTGTTTGACATATTTTCGGTAAAACGTAATATGTGCCTCCGCAAGACGGTGAGGTGGCCGAGAGGCCGAAGGCGCTCCCCTGCTAAGGGAGTATGTGGTTTGTAGCCGCATCGAGGGTTCGAATCCCTCCCTCACCGCCATTTCTTGCGAGTCTAGAATTAGCAAGTTAGACAATATAAATGTGCGCTCTTAGCTCAGCTGGATAGAGTACCTGGCTACGAACCAGGCGGTCGGAGGTTCGAATCCTCCAGAGCGCGCCATTCTCTTTACTCTTCTTTGTAAGTGTTTTGAGAATAATGAATTAGGTGAGGTGGCCGAGTGGCCGAAGGCGCTCCCCTGCTAAGGGAGTATGTGGTTTGTAGCCGCATCGAGGGTTCGAATCCCTCCCTCACCGCCATTCATTACAGGCCAATGGCCTTTTTTTTTCTTCGTAGCAAGAAGAATGTGATATATTTCACAACTTCATTCTAAGTGAATGAACACCGTGCGTCCTTAGCTCAGCTGGATAGAGTACCTGGCTACGAACCAGGCGGTCGGAGGTTCGAATCCTCCAGGACGCGCCACTAATTAAGGGCTTCTTTCTTACGAGAATGAAAATCCTTGTATTGAATTACTGATTACGGTGAATTGATACTAAAACCGTGCGCTCTTAGCTCAGCTGGATAGAGTACCTGGCTACGAACCAGGCGGTCGGAGGTTCGAATCCTCCAGAGCGCGCCACTATTTAAGGGCTTCTTTCTTATGAGAATGGAATCCTTGTATTGAATTACTGATTACAGTGAATTGATACTAAAACCGTGCGCTCTTAGCTCAGCTGGATAGAGTACCTGGCTACGAACCAGGCGGTCGGAGGTTCGAATCCTCCAGAGCGCGCCAATATTTAGGGGTTCTTATGTAAATTAGAATCCTGATATTGATGTATCGCTTAGCGAGACTTAATATCAAAACCGTGCGTCCTTAGCTCAGCTGGATAGAGTACCTGGCTACGAACCAGGCGGTCGGAGGTTCGAATCCTCCAGGACGCGCCACTATTTAGGATTTATCTCTTATGAGAATGAAATCCTTATATTGATACGTTGTTAGTAACAATGAATTAATATTAAAACCGTGCGCTCTTAGCTCAGCTGGATAGAGTACCTGGCTACGAACCAGGCGGTCGGAGGTTCGAATCCTCCAGAGCGCGCCACATTATTAAAAAAAGCCTCGTTTATACGAGGCTTTTTTTATATCTGTCGTAATTTTGTTGCGATAATGTTAAATTTACCCATGACTTAACTTGTTGTATTTAAAGTAATTATAGAGTACTTCTTTATTATTCTACCTTTCCCATATCAATTCTTAGCAAAGCCTCTTTTAAGTCACAGTTTAAATATCTAAAAATGACGTATTTGACAGATTTATGTGATCTGATCGGCGAATAATTAACCCTATGTGTGCGTTATCCGTAACAGAACCTTAAACAAAATTGACAAACTTTTACCAATCGAGATAATCCATGGGTCGGGATCACTATTCGCTGAAATCCTGCACGTATGTCAGGATGACGAAGAAAGGAAGCAACATGACTAATATTGGAAGCCTGCTAGGAGATGCGGCGACTCTAATGATAACGGGGATGTCCGTTGTCTTTATTTTCCTAACTATTCTAGTTTACCTCGTTCGGTTGATGTCAAAACTGGTACCTGAAGAAGTACCAGAGCCGATCGCAGCACCTAAAAAAAATCAAAAATCACAATCAAACCCTTCAGCTGTTAGTCCACAAGTTGTGGCAGCAATTTCGGCCGCGGTTCATCAATACCGTGCGTCTACTGCTAAGTAGCATTTAAAGGATTAAAAAGGAGTTTATGAGCATGTCTAAACCACTAGCTATCACAGATGTGGTACTTCGTGACGCGCACCAGTCACTATTTGCTACTCGTATGCGTATCGAAGATATGCTGCCCATTGCGGCAGAGCTGGATAAAGTCGGTTACTGGTCTTTAGAGACTTGGGGCGGCGCAACGTTTGATTCGTGTATCCGTTTTCTAGGAGAAGATCCATGGGAGCGTTTGCGTGAGCTGAAAAAAGCGATGCCAAATACACCAATGCAGATGCTACTGCGTGGTCAAAATTTATTGGGTTACCGTCACTACGCGGATGATGTAGTAGAGAAATTTGTTGAACGTGCCCATAAGAACGGCATGGATGTATTCCGTATTTTTGATGCGATGAATGACGTACGTAACTTTGAAACAGCAGTGAAAGCAACGATTGATGTTGGTGGTCACGCTCAAGGTACCTTGTCTTACACAACCAGTCCGGTTCACAACTCAGATACTTGGGTTGATTTGGCTAAACGCCTAGAGGACCTAGGCTGTCATTCATTATGTATTAAAGATATGTCAGGTTTATTAAAACCCTATGAAGCGGAAGAGCTGATTACACGTATTAAAGCTTCTTGTGACGTTCCTCTAGCGTTGCATAGCCACGCGACAACAGGTCTATCGACAGCAACAGCGGTTAAAGCCGTTGAAGCGGGTATTGATATTCTAGACACCGCTATTTCTTCAATGAGTTGTACTTACGGTCATACGCCAACCGAAACGGTTGTTGCGATGTTAGAAGGTACAGAGCGTGATACCAATCTTAAGCTTGATCAGATCGAACCCATCGCGGCTTACTTCCGTGATGTACGTAAAAAGTACGCAAAATGGGAAGGTCAGCTAAAAGGTGTGGATTCTCGTATCTTGATTGCTCAGGTTCCTGGCGGCATGTTAACCAACATGGAAGGTCAGCTTAAAGAGCAAGGCGCAGCCGATCGTATGGACGAAGTACTTGAAGAGATCCCTCGCGTTCGTAAAGAGCTTGGATACATTCCTTTGGTAACACCAACTTCTCAGATTGTCGGTACTCAAGCGGTTATTAACGTGCTAACGGGTGAACGCTACAAGAGCATCACTAAAGAGACGGCAGGTCTACTGAAAGGTGAATATGGCCAAGCACCAGCGGAAGTGGATGCTGAATTGCAAGCGAAAGTCCTTGATGGTTCAGAACCAATTACTTGTCGCCCTGCTGATTTAATTAAATCAGAAATGGATATACTAACGACAGAGCTTCTAGAAAAAGCAAAATCAGACGGTATTTCATTAGCTGAAGATACGGTTGATGATGTGCTTACTTACGCATTGTTTCCACAAGTTGGTCTTAAGTTCCTTAAGAATCGTCGTAACCCTGAAGCATTTGAACCTGCACCAACGCTAGAAACAGAGGCTCCAGTTGTAGCTGCTCCTGTACAAGCTTCTGGTGGTATTGGAAGCTACAGCGTGAAGGTGGATGGCCAAGTTTATGATGTCGAAGTTGGTCCACAAGGTGAACTCACATCAGTCGCGCCATCAACCAAACCAGTTCAGGCTGCACCAGTCGCCGCTTCTGATGCTGAAGCGGTTCCAGCTCCACTTGCGGGGAACATCTTTAAAGTCATCGTTCAGGCGGGCGCTGAGGTTGCTGAAGGCGACGTTCTGCTTATCCTAGAAGCAATGAAGATGGAAACGGAAGTTCGTGCTGCTCGTGGTGGTATCGTTCAAGAACTGAATGTTAAAGAAGGCGATGCAGTTACTGTAGGCGCTCCACTACTAAGCTTAGCGTAAGGGAGTACCATGGAAGGATTGATGACCTTATGGTCTGAAACAGGGATTGCGAACTTTGAGTTCGGTCAGATCTGTATGATGTTGATTGGTTGCTTATTGTTGTTTTTGGCAATTCGTAAAGGATTTGAACCGTTACTTCTACTACCTATTGGTTTTGGTGCTGTATTAGCAAACATTCCAAATGCTGGGTTTACTGAGCCAGGTGGTTTGCTTTACTACGTTTATTATATTGGTATTGAAACGGGTATTTTCCCACTGCTGATCTTTATGGGTGTTGGTGCAATGACGGACTTCGGTGCGTTGATTGCGAACCCTAAAACACTGTGGCTAGGGGCTGCGGCTCAGTTTGGTATTTTCGCAACACTATTTGGCGCGATCTTACTGAACTATGTTCCAGGAATGGAATTCTCGATGGCCGACGCTTCTTCCATTGCGATCATTGGTGGCGCCGATGGCCCAACAGCGATTTTCTTGGCGAGTAAGCTTTCTCCTGATCTTTTAGGTGCCATTGCAGTAGCGGCGTATAGCTACATGGCATTGGTTCCTATTATTCAGCCGCCAATCATGAAGGCGTTAACGTCTCCTGAAGAGCGTAAGATTAAGATGGCTCAACTTCGTCATGTTAGCAAAGCAGAGAAGATCCTCTTCCCGCTTGCTGTACTACTGATGACGATTTTGTTCTTACCTTCAGCAACGCCTCTCGTAGGTATGTTTTGCCTAGGTAACTTAATGCGTGAAGCGGGTGTGGTGGATCGTCTATCGAAAACAGCCCAAAACGAACTGATTAACGTTGTGACTATTTTCCTTGGTCTCGGTGTGGGTTCTAAGCTTCAAGCAGATACGTTCTTGAACTTAGAGACTCTGGGTATTCTAGGTTTAGGTGCGGTCGCGTTCAGTATCGGTACGGCGGGTGGTGTATTGATGGCGAAGGTTCTAAATCGCTTCTCGAAAGAAGACATCAACCCATTAATTGGCGCAGCTGGTGTATCTGCGGTTCCAATGGCGGCTCGTGTTGTCAATAAGGTTGGACTTGAGGCAAACCCTCAGAACTTCTTGTTGATGCATGCGATGGGCCCGAACGTGGCAGGTGTACTGGGTAGTGCGGTTGCGGCGGGTATTCTATTAGCGCTAGTCGGTTAATGGATTACTTAGGTCATGTATCGTTACGTTAATTGGTCGTCAATTTACGAATGAGCGGTTAACTTAGCCTTATTAAATGGTTTATAGTCAAAGGGATGCTTTCGCATCCCTTTCT
Source organism: Vibrio sp. RW (assembly GCF_027587105.1). Classification (NCBI taxonomy): domain Bacteria; kingdom Pseudomonadati; phylum Pseudomonadota; class Gammaproteobacteria; order Vibrionales; family Vibrionaceae; genus Vibrio; species Vibrio sp. RW. The sequence goes on along the minus strand of NZ_JAPPTM010000013.1, from coordinate 58,426 downwards.
TTTTATTAATTAGGGTGCTTGCTCATCAGGGCTTTTATCAATCAAGGAAATGTAGAAATGGAAAATAAACAGATTGCGATTACTCAATTCGGCGGCGTCGAAAACCTTAGTATTCAAACCAGTGCGATTCCTGAGCCTAAGGCTGGAGAAGTGGTGGTTAAAGTTTCCTTTTCGGGCATTAATCCGATTGATGTGAAAACCCGTGCTGGCCTTGGTTGGGCAGCAGCACAAAACAAAGACAACCTTCCTTGGGTGCCGGGATACGATATTTCAGGTCAAATTGTCACGCTAGGCGATCAGGCTGAACGTTTTACTATTGGTGATAACGTGGCAGGCTTTATTGGCTTCCCACTGCAAGGTGGCGGTTACAGCCAATATGTATGTGTTTCAGAAGCGGCACTTAGCGTGGTTCCTGATTCTGTCACCCTAGAAGCGGCTGCGGCATTACCACTTGCTAGTCAAACAGCAGCACAAGCACTCAATAAAGCCGAAGTGAAGGAAGGCGATCGCGTGCTTATCTTAGCGGGCGCGGGCGGCGTTGGTCACCTTGCGGTTCAAATTGCAGTGGCAGCAAAAGCCGAGGTTTACACGACCTGCAGCGAATCTAACCTCGACTATCTTGCAACGCTAGGCGCTCATGCCATCAACTATAAATTTGCCCCAGCTTCAGAGCGAGTTTCTGATGTTGATGTGCTGATTGATTTGGTCGGTGGCGATACAGCGCTTGATGCGTTGAAGTGCCTGAAAGATGGTGCGAGAGTGGTCACTGTTCCTACTCTATCGGCAGAGTTGATCTGCGAGAAAGCGAAATTATTAGGTTTTACTGCATCAGGCATGTTGGTGGAGCCAAACCCTGAGCAAATGGACACCATGCTTTACATGGTCAGTGTCGGATTGCTTAAAACAGAAGTTCAAGGTATCTATCCGTTAGACGAAGTGCAATCGGCTCATCTTCAGGTTGAAACCGGACACACCAGAGGCAAGGTGCTACTTAAAATGCAAGAAGGCTAATATGCAGTGCTAGAGTTCTTTAATTCTCTTTTTGAAAGCATAGCGCTGTGGTTTTCTGACTCGGCGCTTTGGGTACTCTTCATCAGTGGCTTCTTAAGTGCCACATTACTGCCCGGCGGTTCAGAAGCCAGTCTTGTTGCGGCATTGAGTTTAGAACAGTTCTCTGTCTCATCGATTATTCTAGTGGCGACACTCGGCAATACTTTTGGCGGTCTTACTAATTATTGGGTTGGTTTGTGGTTGCCTAATCGAACTCAATCTGAAAAACATGGTCATAAGGCTATGGCTTGGCTGAGCCGCTATGGCTATTGGACACTGTTATTCAGTTGGTTACCCGTTATTGGTGACCCTTTGTGTCTCGCGGCGGGTTGGCTAAGAATGAAATTTATCCCTAGCGTTATTTTGATAGCGATTGGCAAAGCCGCTCGCTACAGCTTACTTGCCGCTATCTACTTCGGTTTTTTCTAAGGAGAACCTATGAAAAAGGTTTTACTTGGTACATTTTCTCTTATCGCCATCGCAGGCTGTTCTTACAATGTACCTAGCTCAACATCCTTCTTTTCCTCATTGCCAGAAGGCGTCACTTTAGTCGAGGAGGTTAAGCCTTCTAAAGACAAAGTTGTCATTCCTTACACCAAGTATCAATTGGATAATGGCTTAACCGTTATTCTATCTCCGGATGATTCTGATCCTCTTGTGCATGTGGATGTGACCTATCACGTAGGTTCTGCTCGTGAGCAGATTGGTAAGTCGGGCTTTGCTCACTTCTTTGAACACATGATGTTTCAAGGCTCTGAGAACGTCGGTGATCAGCAACACTTTAAGATCATTACCGAAGCGGGTGGTTCGTTAAACGGTACCACTAACCGTGACCGTACCAACTACTTTGAAACCGTTCCATCTAACCAACTTGAGAAAATGTTGTGGTTAGAATCAGACCGAATGGGTTTCTTATTGGATGCGGTTTCTCAGAAGAAATTTGAAGTTCAAAGAGGCACGGTTAAAAACGAACGTGCTCAAAGTTATGAAAACCGTCCTTATGGCTTGATGTGGGAACGCATGGGTGAAGCGCTTTACCCTGAAGGTCACCCTTACTCATGGCAACCAATCGGTTATGTGGAAGATCTAGACCGTGTCGATGTGAATGACCTTAAGGCATTCTTCCTACGTTGGTATGGCCCAAATAATGCTGTGCTAACGATTGGTGGTGATATCGACGTTGATGACACGCTAGAGTGGGTGAACAAGTACTTTGGCCCTATCCCTCAAGGCCCAGAAGTTAAGGCGGCAGATAAACAACCTGCCGTGCTAACAGAAGATAAGTACATTACCTTAGAAGATAATATTCGTCAGCCGATGGTACTAGTCGGTTGGCCAACCACGTATCGCGGTGAAGAGACACAAGCTTCACTGAATGCACTGTCTAACGTGTTAGGTTCTGGCACCAACAGTTACCTGTATCAAAACTTGGTTAAAACACAGAAAGCAGTCAGCGCTGGATCTTTCCATGATTGTGCTGAGCTTGCTTGTACCATGTACGTGTATGCAATGGGCAACTCAGGTGAAAAAGGCGATTTGACGGTTCTTAATAAAGAATTGATGGATACTCTAGAGCAATTCTCGAAAGAGGGCGTTCAACAAGATCGTTTGGACCAGATCACCGGTATGGCAGAAGCGGATGCGGTTTTTGCACTGCAAAGTGTCAAAGGTAAGGTTTCACAGCTCGCGTCTAATCAAACCTTCTATGGCCAGCCTGATCGTATTGAATCACAACTGGATCAAATCCGCGCGGTGACTCCCGATAGCGTAAGTAAAGCTTATCAAGACTTTATCGAGGGTAAACATAAGGTGACACTCAGTGTCGTACCTAAGAAGCGACTTGAGCTAGCGGTTCGCGAAGCTACATTCACCACTCCAACTCGCACGTTACCTGAATATGCCAAAGTCACTGAAGATCAGCTCGATTTCAGAAAAGCACCAAATACCTTTGATCGCAGCGTAATGCCAGAAGTGACCTTTGGTGTTAAAGCGACGATGCCTGAGTTGTACCGCATGTACTTTGCGAATGGTATGGACTTGATTGGTACCGTGACCAGTGAAACGCCGACAGTACAGCTACAAATTCAACTTCCAGCAGGCGAACGTTATGTTCGTCAAGGTCAAGAAGGCCTTGCGAACCTAACCGCTTCGATGATGGAGGAAGGTTCAACAAAACGAGCCGTTGAAGAACTACAGGCAACATTAGATAAGCTTGGCAGCAGTGTGAGTATCAGTGCGGGCAGTTATACCACTAATATTTCAGTTTCTACGCTAGAGAAAAACCTGCCTCAAACCTTAGCGATCGTGCAGGAGGTTCTGTTTGAGCCTAAGTTTGATGAGCAAGACTTCGAGCGTGTTAAGAAACAGATGCTAGAAGGCGTTGTGTATCAACACCAACAACCAAGTTGGATGGCTTCTCAAGCTACCCGTGAGGTACTGTTTGGTGACACTGTTTTTGCTCGCGCAAGTGATGGAACTCAGGAATCTCTGTCGAAATTGACCTTAGATGACGTGAAAAAATTCTATGGCCAACATTACACACCAGAAGGGGCCAATATTGTTGTTGTGGGAGACATCTCGAAGAAAGAGGTGGGGAAACAGCTACAATTCTTTGAGCAGTGGCAAGGCGATGCAGCCCCATTAACGCGCCCACAGATCGTCAAAGAGCTTTCAGGGCAGCATCTGTATTTAGTTGACAAACCGGGTGCGCCGCAAAGCATTGTTCGTTTGGTGCGTAAAGGTCTGCCGTTTGATGCGACGGGTGAATTGTACTTGAGCCAACTGGCTAACTTTAACTTAGCCGGTAACTTCAATAGCCGTATCAACCAGAATCTACGTGAAGACAAAGCTTACACTTACGGTGCAAGCGGTTATTTCGCGAGTACTCGTGAAACGGGTGCGGTAGTTTTTAGCGCGCAGGTAAGAGCCAATGCGACTGTTCCATCGATTCAAGAGTTCATTAATGAACTGAATGAATTTAGTCAAAGTGGATTAACTGACGAAGAGGTGAAATTTATGCGCCTTGCTGTCGGTCAACAAGATGCACTTAAATACGAAACGCCAAGTCAAAAGGCTGGGTTATTGAGTAATATTGTCGCATTGAGCCTTGATGAAAATTACCTACAACAGCGTAATCAGATAGTTGAAACGGTTTCAAAAGATACCTTAAACGAGCTATCGAAGAAATGGTTTGACCCGAATGATTATCAAATAATAGTGGTTGGCGACGCGACTTCGCTTCGTCCTCAACTAGAAAAGTTAGATATTCCAATAGAAGAGCTTGAAATCATTCGTTAGAGTACACATTAAAGGGGGAGGAAAAAGACTCTATTTTTCTCCTCCAACCTAATTTATGATAGTTCTAATCAGAACGATATAAGATAAGTGAACTGAATTTTGACTGATTTTGCTGCGCGACTAAAGCAAGTTGCAACCAACCCTAAGACCTTTTCTCAATTTGGTCGTGGTGTTGAAAGGGAAACGTTACGCTACACGAAGGATGGGCACCTTGCGACTGGGCCGCACCCAAAAGCTTTGGGATCTGCGTTGATGAACGGATGGGTAACGACCGATTTTTCCGAGTCGCTACTGGAGTTTATTACGCCTGTTTCTAACGACGTTCCGACGCTTTTGAATCAATTGTCTGATATCCACCATTTCACACAAACCAAGTTAGATGGCGAAAAGATGTGGCCGCTTTCTATGCCTTGCTACGTAGGCAGTGAAGATTACATTCAGCTCGCTCAATACGGCACCTCTAATAATGGCAAGATGAAGACGCTATATCGCGAAGGCTTAAAGCGTCGTTACGGTAGTCTGATGCAGATTATTTCCGGTGTTCACTTCAACTTCTCTTTCCCAGATAGCTTTTGGGATAGCTTGTTTGGAGAGCAAACAGAAGAAGCGCGTTGTAAATCTAAGTCCGATGCTTACTTTGGTTTGATTCGTAATTACTACCGTTTTGGTTGGTTAATCCCATATTTCTTCGGCGCTTCGCCTGCACTATGTCCTTCTTTCATCAAAGGAAGAGAGACAAAGCTACCTTTTGAAAAGATAGGCGAAACGCTGTATTTACCCAATGCAACAGCACTACGTCTGAGCGATCTTGGCTATACTAACAGTGCGCAAAGTGTGCTGAAAATTGGCTTTAATAGCCTAGAACAGTACTTAGACGGATTGAACCAAGCGATTCGGACACCATCGGAAGAGTTTGCCGAAATTGGTACTAAAGTTGATGGTGAATACCGTCAGTTGAATAGTAACGTTCTTCAAATCGAGAATGAGCTTTATGCGCCAATTCGTCCTAAGCGTGTCGCGAAAAGTGGTGAGAAGCCATCAGAAGCACTCGCGCGTGGCGGTGTCGAATATATTGAAGTTCGTTCTTTAGACGTAAACCCGTTCAGTTCAATTGGTATTAATGAGCAACAGGTCCGCTTCCTCGATCTATTCTTAACGTGGAGCGTGTTAACAGACTCTGCGGAGATGGATAACTGTGAGTTGGAATGCTGGCGTGATAACTGGAACAAGGTGATCTTAGAAGGTCGTCAAGTTGGCCTAGAGCTTCAAATTGGTTGTCATGGCGAGCGCTTGTCTCTGCAAGATTGGGCGAAGCGTGTATTTAAAGATCTACGCTCTATCGCTGAAATGATGGATGCAGAGCAAGGTGGTCGTGCATACCAAGAAACTTGTGATACGCTGGGATCTTGGATTGATAACCCTGAGTTAACGATTTCTGGCCAGTTGCTAGAAGAGACAAAAAAACTGGGTGGCTTAGGTAAAGTAGGCTGCGCGTTAGGAAGTGCTTACGCTCAACAACATACAGCACATCAATATAAAGTGTATTCAGCTGAGTTGATGGAAGCCGAAGTTCGACGTTCAGTGATTGATCAACAGCAAAGTGAAGAAGCCAGCACTCAAGATTTTGATAGCTTCTTAGCGGATTACTTTTCGTATTTAAAAGCATAGCGAGACTTTGGTGGAAAGGAAGCAAGCCTTATTAGGTCAACCTATTCATGTAAGTGGTAAATGGTCACCGGTGGTGACTGTTGGTGTTGTCTCCAGTTTATTGGTTGGTTGTGCAACACCGCCACCTAAGCAGCAAGATAATCTGTGCAGTATATTCAGAGAGCACTCTTCATGGTATGAAGGTGCATTGGATATGCAAGAAGAGTGGGGCACGCCGATTAACGTAGCGATGGCTTTTGTGAAACAAGAGAGTAGCTTTCGTCACGATGCCCGCCCACCCAAAGATTACCTTCTTGGCTTTATCCCTTGGGGGCGGGTAAGTAGCGCCTACGGGTATGCGCAAGCGCAAGACCCTGCTTGGGAAGACTTTCAAAAAGCGACCAATAACGGTGGGTCAAGAACCAATTTCGATGATTCATTGATGTTCATTGGTTGGTATACCAGCGAAACTCGTCGTCAGCTTGGTATCTCGTTGTGGGACCCGTATAACCAATATCTGGCCTATCATGAAGGGCGTGGTGGTTATAAGCGTCAATCATACAAAAGCAAACCATCTTTGATTAAGGTGGCTCGTAAAGTCGAACAGCAAGCAAAAGATTATGGATGGCAACTGAAACAGTGCCGCAAAGAACTGGAAGACAATCGAAGTTGGTTTTTCTAAAGCCAACCGTCATGGAGAATAGTAATGCCTTTATTAGATAGTTTCACTGTTGATCATACACGCATGAACGCACCAGCCGTTCGTGTCGCGAAAACAATGCAAACCCCAAAAGGGGATACCATCACTGTGTTTGACTTGCGTTTTACCGCGCCAAACAAAGATATCCTATCTGAGAAAGGTATCCATACGCTAGAGCACCTATACGCTGGATTCATGCGTAATCAACTGAACGGTTCAGATGTAGAGATTATCGATATCTCACCGATGGGGTGTCGTACCGGTTTCTACATGAGCCTAATTGGTACACCAACAGAGCAGCAAGTGGCTGACGGATGGTTGGCTGCAATGCAAGATGTACTGAAAGTTGAGAATCAAAATAAGATCCCTGAACTGAACGAATACCAATGTGGCACCGCGGCAATGCACTCTTTGGATGAAGCTAAAGAGATCGCTAATGCCATTATTGCAGCAGGTATCTCTGTAAACAAAAATGACGAACTGGCATTGCCAGAGTCGATGCTTCAAGAGCTTAAAATTGACTAACCACTTCTTAGTTCACATTGAGTCTTGATATCAAAAGGCCCGCTTCATTGAACCGGGCCTTTTTGGTTTTCGTAATATAGTGGTTTAAGTTATGACTTACTTACACCTATTATTACCCGTTAACTACTTGTGGGAACACGCGTACTAGTTTGATACGGTTTTCTTTTAGTTCAAGTATTTCCATGGGGTGACTGGCAACCTGAACGCTAAGATGACTCTCAGGGATGTCCTCAAGATGTTCCAATATCAACCCATTAAGTGTTCTAGGGCCATTGGTTGGTAGTGCCCATTGCAGGCCTTTATTAATGTCACGGATATTGGCACTGCCTTCAATTAAAAAACTGCCATCACTTTGTGGCGTGATCTCTTCAGATAAGCTTGGTGTCATTGAAGTCGTAAACTCACCCACGATCTCTTCAAGAATATCTTCTAGCGTAACCAAGCCGTTGATATCGCCATACTCATCGACAATTAAACCAATACGTTGTTTATTACGCTGGAATTTAAGCAGTTGAATGTTGAGTGGCGTGGATTCTGGAATAAAGTAGATTTCGTCTGCCGCACGCAAAAGTGTTTCTTTATTGAACTCGTTTTTTTCAAGCATCAAACGGTAAGCTTCTCGTAGCCTCAGCATACCAACCACTTCATCTATCTGATCACGGTATAGAACCACACGACCATGAGGAGAGTGAGTGAGTTGGCGGACGATAGACTTCCAATCGTCATTGATGTCGATGCCGGTGATTTCATTTCGAGGCACCATAAGGTCATTCACGGTGACGTGCTCTAAATCTAAGATAGAGACCAACATATCTTGGTGACGTTGAGGTATCAGGCCTCCTGCCTCATTTACCACAGTTCTGAGCTCTTCTGAGCTTAAGTGATCGGTCGCATCGTGACTGGTTGTGACCCCTAAGATACGAATAAAGCCATTAGTAATGAAGTTAACCAAGATCACTAGTGGTGACATTACCTTCATTAGTATCATCAATAAAATGCTGCTGGCGTAGGAGACGCGTTCAGGAAATAGAGAGGCAATGGTTTTTGGTGTTACCTCGGAAAATACAAGGATCACCAGAGTTAGAGTACCAGTCGCGATAGCCACACCGATATCTCCGTAGATGCGCATACCAAGGATAGTAGCAATCGCCGATGCTAGAATGTTGACGAGATTGTTGCCGATGAGAATGAGGCCAATCAATCTATCTGGACGGTTCAGAAGTTTTTCTACGCGTTTGGCACCTTTATGGCCCGTATTGGCCAAGTGCTTAAGACGGTAGCGGTTCAGGGACATCATGCCCGTTTCTGAACCAGAGAAATAACCAGAAATTACAATGAGACACGCGAGTAGCGCAAATAAGATACCCGTTGATATGTCGTCCAAAACTATTCTTTTCCTATTTGTGTATCTTGATTAATTTATGACCGAACATGGTCGAGATGTCAATTGAATATATCGTACTCAATATTTTAAAGGCAAGGGATGCGGTACCTTGCCTTTAATTTTGGGGATTAACTTAGGATGATTTCCTGAACGAAGCGACTACCAAAGTAGGCTAAAGTGAGCATGCTTGCGCCAGCTAATGCGAACCATGTGACTTTTTGTCCGCGCCAACCTTTTTGATAGTGACCCCATAGAAGGATGGAGTAGATAACCCAAGCAATAAACGACAACACGGCTTTGTGTGCCTTTCCTTGGGCAAACATATCTTGTACGAAGATAAGACCTGTCAACAATGTACCTGTTAACAAGCCATTCCCGATAAGAATGATCTTGAAAAGTTGTCGTTCCACCATCATTAATGGAGGTAGATTAGGATTCATCACTAGCGCTTTTTTCTTTTTAAGTTTGTGATCTAGCCACGCCAGCTGTAAAGCGTATAGCGCGCCAATAGTGAGCATGGCGTACGAAAATAGCGCCAAAGAGATGTGCACTAGAAGTTTTGGATCATGTTCTAAATGTTTGATGAATGTGCTTGGAAGGAAAGTTGCGGCCATCAAATTAAGCGCAGCGAAGCTATAAACGACTGGCAAGATAAACCACAGTCGGGTTTTGAGCATAGCACCGCTCATCACCAGTGAGATGATTAAACTAATTAATGAAGCAACGTTCAAGATACTGAGGTTTTGACCACTGGCATTAAAGATTAAATCGCCAAGCAACCAAGCATGGAAAGCTAAAGCAAGTAAGGCGCTGATAAACACCGTTTTTACACGGATTCCTGTTTGGTGCACGAGACCTGGAATGATCGTGGAAATCGCCATTGTATAAAGAAAGGCTGCTGCGATCGCAATAAGACTGTCCATGGTATCCATTTAAATGATTACTAATAGACGAATTATACCTCGCATCGCTCTTTGGGGCTATGGTGAACCTCACTCAATTCCAAGTGAACAATGTCTCACATCACAAGCGCGGATGATTAACGCTCTACAACGGGTATGACTCTAATCCACGCTAATGTATACTCACAGTAATAGTCGCAGGATTGAGCGAAGAGAAAACTATGTTTGATAATTTAACGGATCGTCTATCCAAAACGCTGAAAAATATCAGCGGTAAAGGTCGCCTGACCGAAGACAATATTAAAGAAACGCTGCGTGAAGTACGTATGGCGCTACTTGAAGCCGACGTTGCGCTGCCTGTTGTCCGCGATTTTGTTAAGCGCGTAAAAGAAGGCGCGGTGGGTGTTGAGGTATCTAAATCTCTCACTCCTGGTCAAGAATTCATTAAGATCGTTCAAGCTGAACTTGAAGCGGTAATGGGTGAGTCTAACGAGGCTCTGAACCTAGCAGCGCAACCGCCAGCGGTTATCTTAATGGCAGGCCTACAAGGTGCAGGTAAAACCACATCGGTAGGTAAGCTATCTAAGCTTCTAACCGAGCGCGACAAGAAAAAAGTATTGGTCGTGTCTGCCGACGTTTACCGTCCAGCGGCGATCAAACAGCTTGAAACGTTAGCAAGCGATGTTGGTGTTGATTTCTTCCCGTCTTCATCTGATCAAAAACCTCTTGATATAGCCAACGCTGCAATCGATCACGCTAAGAAGAAGTTTTACGACGTGCTATTAGTCGATACCGCTGGTCGTTTGGCTATCGATGAAGAGATGATGGGCGAGATCAAAGAGCTTCATACTGCAATTAACCCAGTAGAGACGCTGTTCGTTGTTGATGCGATGACAGGTCAAGATGCTGCGAACACTGCAAAAGCCTTTGGTGATGCGTTACCACTAACCGGTGTTGTCTTAACGAAAGTGGATGGTGATGCGCGTGGTGGTGCTGCACTGTCTGTACGTCATATCACAGGTAAACCGATTAAATTCTTAGGTGTTGGTGAAAAGACTGATGCACTAGAACCTTTCCACCCAGATCGTGTAGCTTCTCGTATTCTTGGTATGGGCGATGTACTGTCTCTTATTGAAGACCTACAGAAAAACGTTGATACCGATAAAGCAGAAAAACTGGCGAAAAAGTTTAAAGAGAAGAAAGGTTTTGACCTTGAAGACTTCCGTGAACAGCTTGGTCAGATGCACAATATGGGTGGTATGATGGGCATGATGGATAAGCTTCCAGGCATGTCCCAACTACCGGACAACGTTAAAGATAAAGTTGATGACAAGATGTTCAAGCAGATGGAAGCGATCATCAACTCTATGACAATGAAAGAGCGTCAACGTCCTGACCTAATCAAAGGCTCACGCAAAAAGCGTATTGCTGCTGGTTCAGGTACACAGGTACAAGATGTAAACCGTATGCTTAAGCAATTCACCCAAATGCAGAAGATGATGAAGAAGATGCAGAAAGGTGGCATGAAAGGCATGATGCGCAACATGCAAGGTATGATGGGCGGCGGTGGCGGTATGGGCGGTGGCTTTAACCCGTTCGGCCGATAATCTATAAATGTAACCTTTAGCTACGTTACTTTTCATAGTGTTAGCTGTGTCACGGAAAGTGTATGGTGGCTATGTTGGTGAAAAAACAGCTAAAGCCCTTGCATTGCACCGGAATAAGAGTAAAATTCCGGGGCTTTAATTTGGCACGAGACCCCAAGCTATTACTTAGACTTGGGGTTAATTATTTTATTAAGAAAGCAAAGAGGACGACATGGTAACCATTCGTTTGGCACGTCACGGTGCAAAGAAGCGCCCATTTTATCAAATCGTAGTTGCGGATAGCCGTAACTCTGTAACTGGCCGTTTCATCGAGAAAGTAGGTTTCTTTAACCCTACTGCTCAAGGTCAAGAAGAAGGTCTACGTCTAGACCTAGATCGTGTTAACCACTGGGTTGGTCAAGGCGCATCTCTATCTGATCGTGTAGCTAAGCTAGTTAAAGACGCTCAAAAAGCGGCTTAATTCTTTTTTAAAGAGAAATAGCTTATGTCGATGAAGGATAAAGAAACGATGAGCGAGCAAAACAATAGAATTGTCATGGGTAAACTTGGGTCTACCTATGGTATTCGTGGCTGGCTTAAAGTGTTCTCCTACACAGACAATGCTGAAAGCATATTTGATTACACCCCTTGGTATTTAAACCAAAAGGGTAAGTGGGTTGAGTACAAAGTTGAGAGCTGGAAACGTCATGGCCAAGGTTATGTATGTAAGCTAGCGGGATTAGATGTTCGTGAAGACGCGCAACTGATGACTAACTTTGAAATTGCTATTGACCCTGCTTCGTTACCTGAATTGTCAGAAGATGAATTCTACTGGCGTGAATTGTTTGGTATGCAAGTTTTTACTACTAAAGGTTACGACCTTGGTAAGGTCACAGACCTATTAGAGACTGGCTCGAACGATGTTCTTGTAATCAAAGCAAATCTTAAAGATGCTTTTGGTCAAAAGGAACGGTTAGTACCGTACCTTGAAGAGCAAGTGGTCAAGAAAGTTGATCGCGAAGCTCGACGGATCGAAGTTGACTGGGATCCTGGATTCTAATTCCAAATTACAGAGCGAGAGAACACATGTGGGTTGGCGTAATAAGCCTGTTTCCTGAAATGTTCCGTTCTGTTACTGATTTTGGAGTAACAGGTCAAGCGGTTAAAAAAGGTCTTTTATCTATTGAGACATGGAGTCCTCGTGATTTCACTCATGATAAACATCGCACTGTTGATGACAGACCTTACGGTGGTGGTCCTGGCATGTTAATGATGGTTCAGCCTTTGCGCGATGCTATCCAAACTGCCAAGCAAGCATCACCGGGAAAGACGAAGGTTATCTACCTTTCACCTCAAGGTCGTAAACTCGACCAAAAAGGTGTTGAAGAGTTGGCAACAAACGAGAATTTACTTCTTATTTGTGGTCGCTACGAAGGGGTAGATGAGCGCATCATTCAATCAGAAGTCGACGAAGAATGGTCGATTGGTGATTTTGTGATGACGGGTGGCGAATTGCCAGCCATGACGCTGATTGATTCAGTCTCTCGGTTTGTTCCGGGGGTACTTGGAGATTTCGCTTCAGCAGAAGAAGATTCTTTTGCAAATGGTTTGCTAGATTGTCCCCATTATACGCGCCCTGAGGTGCTAGACGATAAAGATGTGCCATCGGTACTCAAGTCTGGAAACCATAAGGACATTCGTCGCTGGCGATTGAAACAATCGTTGGGCCGAACTTGGCTAAGAAGACCAGAGCTCCTGGAAAACCTAGCTCTGACTGACGAACAGGAACAATTACTGGCTGAATTCATTAAAGAGCAACGCTCTTAACGAAAAGCAAGCAGTAACCTATTAAATTTAGTATCAGTTTATTCTAGGAATTTATACAAATGAGCAACATCATCAAGGCTCTTGAAGAAGAGCAACTAAAATCAGACCTTCCTAAATTCGCACCAGGTGACACTGTTGTAGTTCAGGTTAAGGTAAAAGAAGGTGACCGTGAGCGTCTACAGGCTTTCGAAGGCGTTGTAATCGCTATTCGTAACCGTGGTCTACACTCTGCATTCACAGTTCGTAAGATCTCGAACGGTGAAGGCGTAGAACGTACGTTCCAAACTCACTCTCCAATCGTTGATAGCATCGAAGTTAAACGCCGTGGTGCAGTACGTCGTGCCAAGTTGTACTACCTACGTGAGCGTTCTGGTAAGTCAGCTCGTATTAAAGAGAAGCTTACTAAAAAGTAATTCTTTTTGCATTCTATCGATAAAAGCGGAGCCATTTGGCTCCGCTTTTTTGTGTCTGTAATTTCGAGCTGAACAGGCAAGAGAGTCTCAATTCGATCGTTCCTCGCTCTTGAGAAAATAAGGAATCACCGACAATAAAAAAGGATAGACGTTAAACGCCAACCCTTCAAAATTTACTCGCTATGCTAAGTGGCTAGTGTGGATCTTCCGACCAACCATCGCTATCCGACATGTCTGGTGCGCCAGCGATGCTGTTCTCTTCATCTGCCCATTCACCAAAATCAATCATCTGACATTGCTTACTGCAAAACGGGCGATGTGGGCTTTGTTCACCCCATTCAACGTCAGTATTACATTGAGGGCATTTAACGATGGTGATTTTCTTCGACATAGTGATTCTTAATTTGAGGGGGGATAATAGTGAGTTTAGGCTCGAATGAGCACTCAAGCCAAACGGTAAAAGGAAATTAATTAGGTGCAGATGGCCAATTCAAATTCGATATCTTGAGTACAGGCTTGCCCTGTTTCAAAGCTCATGAATTTAACGGCAAAACGGTTTTTATGACCCGAGATCATCGGGTAAGCGCCGTATTGCATCGGAATCGAAAGACGAAGGATATTTGCTTCATCAGCATCGCTCTGGAAGAAGCCTGCACGAGCAATTTGCTCTTTAAAGTGGCCAGTTTCTCTGGTTAGCTTTAACCATAGCGTTAGCGCTTCGTACAAAGGTTGTAGGCTATCCATCCACATCTTGGCATCTCTCATTCTTTTGTCGAGAGGAAGGTGCAGCCAGTAATGCAGTGCGGGTAAATCAAAGCAGCATGAGCCACCTGGTAAGTTAAAACGTTGGCGAATAGCACTCAGGAAGCGGTCTTCCTTCAGTGATTGACCAAAACGCTCGGCTTGCATCAGTTCACGATAGATGTTGCCAATGTCTTTGAGTAATGACGTTAGCATCTCTTGATCGACACCTTCAACGTTTAACCAGCTTTTATAGGTCAAACGCTGCTTCTCAATGTCTTTTGCGAGTTCGCTCTTAAGCTGAATCTGTTCGAAAATTTCAATCAGGTCAAAGATAGAACGGAAAAAGAGTTGATACTGTTGAGCATCGGAAAATGTAGAAGACAAGTGTAGTTGTCTCAAGAGCGATTCAACTCTTAAGTAAATTCGTGTTTTCTCATTCAGAGGATGTTCAAATTTGTGGGTGATCATCAAGCAAGCCTTCATTCAACATAGTTCTATTCTGACCCATCTACTGTACTGATTGCCAGATACTTTTGATGTAAATCTGTGATTTGAGGCAAAAGTTCTTGGTTTTTAGTATGGTTTTCAATCACATCATCGGCAATGGCTAAACGTTGTTCTCTTGAAGCCTGTGATTTTAAAATTGATACAACTTGTTCCCTAGAAACATTATCACGATTCATCGTACGCTCTATTTGCACTTCGGAAGGCACATCAACGATCAATACGCGGTCGGCCATACCTTGCATTTGGTTTTCAACCAATAGAGGAGCTACTAATAAAGCATAAGGAGAGGTGACTTTAGACAGGTCACTGTCAATTTTGTTGCGGATCATCGGATGAAGAAGATCATTGAGCCATTGCTTTTCTTTTGCATCAGAGAAGATCTGCTCACGTAGTTTACTTCGGTTTAGCGTCCCATCTTCAAGTAAAATCGCTTCACCAAAATGGTCAGTAATCTGTTGTAGGCCTTTGCTGCCTGGTGCCACGACTTCACGAGCCACTATATCAGCATCGACAATATCAATATTAAAGTGTTTATTGAAAAGGTTAGCTACCGTGGTTTTACCACTGGCGATCCCACCACTTAATCCGATAATGATTGCCATGATCAAATTCCTAATACAGACGTGAAATACCAATCCATGATGTCGTTACCCCACATCAAGCTTACCCAACCAGCAATGGCGAGGTAAGGTCCAAAGGGGAAAGCTTTATCTATGCCTTGTTGTTTTAACCTCAGTTGAATCAATCCAAAAATAAGGCCGACGAGTGATGATAAAAGAATGATCATTGGTAGGTGCTGCCACCCAAGCCATGCCCCAAGTGCTGCTAATAATTTAAAGTCACCATAGCCCATTCCTTCTTTGCCAGTTAGCAGCTTAAACAACCAGTACACTGACCACAAAGCTAAGTAACCAGCCATCGCACCAACCACCGAATCCTGAAGAGATACTGGGCTGATATTAAACAGAGCTAATGTAATACCAGACCAAACCAAAGGTAAGGTGATTTGATCAGGCAGCAGCATAGTATCGAGATCAATAAAGGTCGCCGTAATCAATGCGAAGGTGAAAAAGATCAGCGCGATTGCGTAGAAACTAAAACCAAAGTGACTCGCCACCACGGTACAAAGTGTTGCAGTAAGTAATTCTACCAAAGGGTAGCGAGCACTGATTGGATTCGCACAACTGTGGCACTTGCCCTTTAAGAACAACCAGCTCAAAACGGGGATATTGTCGATGACTCTTAATTGGGTGTCACATTTCGGGCAAGTTGAACGTGGAGTGCTAAGATTAAATTCCCCTTCAGGTGCTGGGATTTTATATTGAGAGAAATATTCGGAGCACTCTTGTTGCCACTCACGTTCCATCATAATCGGTAATCGATGAATTACAACGTTGAGAAAGCTGCCGATAAGAAGGCTAAAAATGAAAGCTAATACAGGGAATAGCCAAGGATAGTAGTGAAGTACTTCCATAGTGTCTTTTTACCACGTGATCTATATGAGTCGAAGTTTGCTACTCATGGGTGTTAAGTCGCTTTTACTATCCTAACACACTCATTAGATTAAAGATTGGTAAGTACATTGCAACTACAAGCCCTCCTACAACGGTGCCCAGAAAGACAATGATCAGCGGTTCCAAAATCTTACCTAAATTATCAACGGTATTATCGACTTCAAATTCATAAATAGTCGCAACTTTGTTGAGCATGTCGTCTAAATTTCCCGATTCCTCACCAATCATCACCATCTGTAGCACCATTTCAGGGAACACGTCTGTATTACGCATCGCGATATACATTGGCATACCTGCGGCCGTTTCACGGTGAACTTCTCCAATCGCAACCTCATAATGAAGGTTACCCGCGGTTTTTGCCGTGGTTTTAAGGCTAGTCAGGATCGGGATACCGGAACTGAAACTAGTAGAAAGAGTTCGACTGAATTTGGCGATAGAAGCTTTAGATAGAATCGTACCGAGTATAGGAAATTTTAAACTAAGTCGGCTGGTGGTTAATCTGAGTGAGTAAGAGCGCTTACGCAGTAATTTAAAACTAACCATTACAACACTAACGGCAATCAAAGCGTACAGACTATAAGCTTGCATCCAATGTGATAACTGCAAAACCTGCTGGGTAAACCAAGGGAGATCAGCGCCAAAGCCTGCAAACATGGATTCAAATTCTGGAATAACCACGGTTAGCATTAGGTAAGAAACCGATAAGGCAACTAACACCACCATAGCAGGGTAAATGAGTGCTTTGATGACTTTTGAGCGGAGTTGTTCACTCTTTTCACGATATGTCGCTAAGCGATCAAAGACTTGCGCAAGGTTACCTGAAAGTTCGCCAGTTGCGACTAAGTCGGTATAGAGCTCATCAAAGTGGCTACTGGCCGTACGCATCGCTCTTGAAATAGGGGTGCCGGCTTCGATGCCTTTACAGATATGCGACAGAATAGATTTCATTTCAGCTTTGCGGTGGTTATCTGATACCAATTTAATCGCCTGTACGATGGGAACACCAGTGGTTAGCATAGTGGCCAGTTGGCGAGTCAAAATAGTGATGTCTTTTGCTTTGACGCGATGCGTTAAGCGTGTAATGGCCGAGATACTTTTCTTTTTGATTTTTTTTATCTGGATATGCTGTTCATTGAGCTTCTCTCGTACTTCCAATTCGGTTAACGCTAAAGTTTGGCCAGACACTTTCTTACCTGAGCTATTTATACCTCTCCAATGGTAGCTTTTTAATTGTGACTGTTTGGGCTGAATACTCATTTGTTCTCCATTGGACTATATGTACAGAACACGCTGTAGTTCTTGATAGCTGGTGATACCTTCAAGCAGCTTATCAAGCCCTGATTCTTGTAGGGTTCGCATGCCTTCCCGACGAGCAAGGCTTTCAATTGTTAGCGCGTTAGGCTTGTTGATAAGGCTGTTTTTGAGTTTGTCGGTAAACGGCATCACTTCGTAGATACCGACTCGGCCAGAATACCCTTGAGTACACTCATTGCACCCTTGTGGGTTGGCTTTGTAAATGGTTTGGCTGTTGGGAATAGAGTGACGCAGAAATATGTCCGGTGAATCATCCAGCGTTTTGCAATGGTTGCACAAGCGCCTTGCGAGTCGCTGAGCAATAATTAGGCTTAATGATGAAGCAAGGTTAAAGGGCTCTATCCCCATGTGAGCGAGTCGAGTGACGGTTTCTGCGGCAGAGTTTGTATGCAGTGTTGAAAGGACTAAGTGGCCTGTTTGCGAGGCTTTGATCGCTATCTCTGCCGTTTCTAAGTCACGGATCTCTCCGACCATCACGATGTCTGGGTCTTGTCGTAAAAAGGATCGTAGTGCTTCAGCAAATCCAAAGCCGATCTTTGGTGTGACTTGTACTTGGTTGATACCACGTAAGTTAATTTCGACTGGATCTTCTGCGGTAGAGATGTTGCGTTCTGTGGTGTTGAGAACTCGAAGGCCGGTGTAAAGAGAGACTGTTTTGCCACTGCCGGTTGGTCCGGTCATTAAAATCATCCCTTGCGGTCGTTTCAGTGCATTAAGGTAGAGTGCTTTTTGTTCTTCGCTGTAGCCGAGTTTATCGATATCTAAATTGGCAGCGCTACTGTCTAGCAGACGCAGTACGATCTTTTCGCCCCATAAGGTCGGTAGCGTCGATACACGCATATCAATCGCGAGCTCATCATTTAACCGCAACTTGATGCGACCGTCTTGAGGCAATCGACGCTCGGCAATATCCAACTTAGCGAGAATTTTTAAGCGGGCCGATAACCGACGGCTTAAATGAGAAGCGGGCTGTTGAATTTCGACAAGGATGCCATCGCAACGCAGGCGAACTCGGTAGTTTTCTTCATAAGGTTCGAAGTGGATATCAGAGGCGCCTTTGCGCACCGCATCAACCAATATTTGATTAATAAAACGGCTCACAGGGGAATCATCTTGGCTGAGATCTTCAATTGACGTGATTTCATCGTCAGAGACTTCAACTAGGTTGGCGAGTTCATCTTGAGTGATCTCTTTTCGCTTGGAGTCTTGTCCGAAAATCGAGCGGCCATACAGTTTGCGTATCGCGCCTTCTAATTCTGAATAATTAGCGACGACGAGTTCAATTTGCAACCCTGTCGCAAATCGGAAATCGTCTTCAGCGTGTAAGTCGGTCGGGTCGGCAGAGGCGAGCGTGAGCGTAGAGCTAGAAACGGCAATCGGAATAGCACAATACTTGGTGATCAGCTCACGAAGCCCTAGCTGTTCACATAAGGTTTCGTAGTTGGTATTGGCGAGTTGTACTAACGGTAAACCGAAAATGGTTTTGATATTGCTTGCTAAGGAATCGCCGGTGAATAAATCAAGAACGAGTAAAGCTTCAGGCGTAGAAACACCTGAAGCTTGTACATATTCCGCAACGGCTTGTTCTTGAGTCAGGCTAAGTAAATTAGCCTGACGTAGAACGGTTGGGAGGTTGGTTAGCACTTATGAGCAACCGTTTATACTAACACCTGCCGATACGGTTAAAGCACAGGTCCATGCACCATTTGTAGCATCTCTTGATAGGATGACTTTAGAACCACGACCACCACCTGATGTTACTTCAACTGTAACGTCATTAGATGCTACTGCAACAGTTCCCAGAGAGAATGGAGTTGCATTAACCGCTGCTGAAGTTTGCGGGTAATTACCATTAACAGCAATATAATCTTCAACATTTGTTTTAAGCGCAGTAGCTGTTGCATATGCAGCGCCTGCGGCTCCTTTTTTTACGTAGGTCTGATATTGTGGTATCGCAATAGCAGCTAATACTCCAATTACAGCCACAACGATCATCAATTCAATTAAGGTAAAACCTTTCTGATTTGTTCTTTTGTTGTTCATTTTTCTCTTCCATTATTTGGTTTGTTTCAGTGCAAGCACTGGTTGATGGAGAGAATATAAGTCGAAATGGAGAAGTGGAATGGTGTGCAGGTGTGGTCGCGAGTGGTTTGGTGTTTTATAGTGTACCGTTGCATATTGAGCGCAAAATTATGCGATCAGCTTAAACTAACCACTTGATATATTGATAAGACAAGCAATAAAAAAGGCATCGCCTATAGCCATGCCTTGGTAGTTAAAATATTGATAGTTAAGTAGATTAACCCATGAATCTCATCGATAAATCCATTGCTTTTAGGTGCTTGGTTAGCGCACCTACAGAGATATAATCAACCCCTGTTTCAGCGAACTCAGCTATTGTCTCTAGAGTGACGTTACCTGAGTTTTCAAGTGCCGCTCGGCCAGCGTTGATTTTAACGGCTTCGCGCATCATGTCGGTGGTGAAGTTGTCTAACATAACGATGTCTGCGCCTGCGGTGATCGCTTGTTCTAGCTCTGCTAGGCTCTCTGTTTCTACTTCTACTGGCTTGCCTGGGTTCAGCTCTTTTGCCGTAGAGATAGCTTTCTCAATACCACCGCATGCGATGATGTGGTTTTCTTTAATTAAGTAAGCATCGAAAACGCCAATACGGTGGTTGAAACCGCCGCCACAAGCGACTGCGTATTTTAGTGCGCTGCGTAGGCCTGGAATGGTTTTACGTGTATCTAACAGGCGGCATTCTGTGTGTTTGATTTTATCGGCGTAGATTGCCGTTGCTGTTGCACAACCTGATAGTGTTTGGATGAAGTTCATTGCGTTTCGCTCACCTGTTAATAGTGCGCGTGCTGGACCTGTTAATGAACAAAGCGTTTGATTTGGCTCAACCTTGTCACCGTCTTCTACGTTCCACTCTATAGTGACTTCACCGCCCAATTGCTTAAACACTTCATCAGCCCAAGCTTTACCACAGAATACGCCGTGCTCTCGGGTAATGATGGTTGCGCTATTGATTGCGTCTGCAGGGATTAGACTTGCCGTAATATCAGCCGCTGGATCCAACGTTCCGCCTAGATCTTCTTTGATGGTATCCGCGACGGCACGTGTGATCTCTAGAGGCAGTTGCTCTTTTAAGTAGTCAAGGCGTTGGTGGCTGTTATGTGTGTTTTTCATCGCAAATCTAATCTTGAAAGGGAGTGGGAATGGAATGATACTCTTGCTTAACTTCAAATTAAAGAGGCTAGCGCGACTGCTCTATGGGCAAGGTCACATCTTATTGTGCTAGCAGAAAAGAAAGTGAGACTAAGATGACGATCAGCTCCAACGGATGGTACGACAACGCTCGGCATGTTCCTTCCCCGTATTTTGATGTAAGGCCTAGTGTTGATGATATCTCTCTGCTGGTGGTTCACAACATCAGTTTACCGCCGGGTCGGTTTGGTGGGCCCTATATTGAGCAATTTTTTACTGGGAACCTGAACCCCAATGCCCATCCGTTTTTCAAGGTGATTCACCAGATGGGCGTTTCTGCTCACTGTTTAATTCGTCGTGACGGTGAAGTTGTGCAGTTTGTTTCGTTTCTTGATCGAGCTTGGCATGCTGGTCAGTCTAGCTTTTCCGGGCGTGAAAAGTGTAACGATTACTCTATTGGTATTGAATTGGAGGGCAGTGACTTTGTTTCGTACACCGAGCTGCAATATCAATCTTTAGTACAATTAACCAAGACTCTAATGTCGAATTTTCCAGCGATTACTAACCAGCGAATTACTGGACACCAATATATCGCGCCCCTTCGTAAAACTGATCCAGGCTTGGTTTTCGATTGGCAGAAGTTTAAAGGAAAGCTCAAGATTTAGGCCTAAACCTTAATAGGATTCAGTGTGTACTGAGCCTTAAGTCGTCAACATTTAGTATAATCACTTGTGAATTTTTGTTGTTGTTATGTAAAGGAAGTGGTTGAGGAGAGGGGATCAATAAATTGAGAGTGTGACGGGCCTATCAAACACTCAGATATTAATATTTATGAACAGGATTTTACTCTCAATTGTGCTCTTGGTTCGATTTTTAACCAGTTTAAGCTAGTATTCCTGAAACAATTCATTTTTATCCTGAAACTTTCTCGCACGAAAGCTCCCCAAAAGTATTACTCCTGTAAATGGTAAGACCAATTTGGTTGCTGTTTTAAATTTCATTTGTTAAATCGTGGTTAATTCATGCTGTATTCTATGATACAGGTCAACTTTAGGCTGGACAGTGGCGTTTTAATTATGTTAATTTCTGCTCAACTTAAAATTGGTATTACCAATTGTCAGCGAAGAAAAAGAAGAACAATAAACTATGGCTTATCAAAGGATTCGTCAGCCAAAACTCTCCGATGTTATCGAGCAAGAGTTAGAAAGGTTGATTGTGGAAGGAACACTGGCTCCAGGGCAGCAACTGCCGCCTGAGCGCGAACTGGCGAAACAGTTCGATGTGTCTCGTCCTTCAGTCCGAGAAGCGATACAACGTTTAGAGGCAAAACGCTTGCTTACTCGCCGTCAAGGTGGAGGTACGTTTGTTAGCGAAAGTATCTGGAAAAGCTTTTCAGATCCTTTGCTTAATTTGTTGTCCTCCCATTCTGAAACCCAACTAGACTTGTTGGAATCGCGTCATGCGATGGAAGGGATTTCGGCTTACTTTGCGGCATTGCGTGGCACCGAAGAAGACTTTACTCGAATTCAAGCATGCCAAGAAAAAATTCATGGTGCGCAAGATAAGGGTGATATTGAAGCCGAATCTGCAGCGGTGATGGCTTTTCTTGTTGCTTTAACAGAGGCAGCGCACAATGTAGTGTTATTGCACATTGTTCGTAGCTTGGCTCCGTTACTCGAACAAAACGTCTTAGAAAATTTAAAGCTGTTGCATCGTCGTAAAGACGTTGTGGAGAAAGTGAGTATACATCGAGCTAACATTGTAGATGCGATCGTTTCAGGGCTGCCAGAACAGGCGCGTGAAATGTCACATTCTCATTTAGCTTACATCGAAGAAACATTGCTTGATTTGACGAAGGAAGAATCGCGTCGCGAACGTTCTCTACGTCGAATTCAACAGGGTAGATAGTCGTAATACTTCGGCTGTTTACGTGTTTAGTAGAATCCAACTAACAAAAAGGATAGATCGCCATGTCTGACATGAAGCATGACGTTGATGCTCTGGAAACTCAAGATTGGTTAGAAGCTCTTGAGTCAGTAGTACGTGAAGAAGGTGTAGAACGTGCACAGTTTTTACTAGAACAAGTTCTAGATAAAGCGCGTTTAGATGGTGTTGATATGGCTACAGGCATCAACACAAACTACATCAACACAATTCCAGCAGCACAAGAGCCAGCTTACCCTGGTGACGTAACTCTTGAGCGTCGTATTCGTTCGATTATTCGTTGGAACGCAATCATGATCGTATTGCGTGCTTCTAAGAAAGACCTAGACCTTGGTGGTCACATGGCTTCTTACCAGTCAGCAGCAGCGTTCTATGAAGTTTGTTTTAACCACTTCTTCCGTGCTCCAAACGAGACTGACGGTGGCGATCTAGTTTACTACCAAGGTCACATCTCTCCAGGTATCTACTCTCGTGCATTCGTTGAAGGTCGTCTAACTGAAGAGCAACTAGATAACTTCCGTCAAGAAGTTGATGGTAAAGGTATCCCTTCTTACCCGCACCCTAAATTGATGCCTGAATTCTGGCAGTTCCCTACTGTATCTATGGGTCTAGGTCCGATTTCTGCTATCTACCAAGCGCGCTTCCTTAAGTACCTTGAAGGTCGTGGCCTGAAAGATACTTCAGCGCAACGTGTATACGCGTTCCTAGGTGACGGTGAGATGGATGAGCCAGAATCACGTGGTGCTATCTCTTTCGCTTCGCGTGAGAAGTTAGACAATCTATGTTTCCTCATCAACTGTAACCTACAGCGTCTAGATGGCCCTGTAATGGGTAACGGTAGCATCATTCAAGAACTTGAAGGCCTATTCAAAGGCGCAGGTTGGAACGTTGTTAAAGTTATCTGGGGTAGCAACTGGGACTCTCTACTTGCTAAAGATACGACTGGTAAGCTTCTTCAACTAATGAACGAAACTATCGATGGTGACTACCAAACGTTCAAGTCTAAAGATGGTGCATACGTACGTGAACACTTCTTTGGTAAGTACCCTGAAACTGCTGCACTTGTTGCAGACATGACTGATGACGAGATCTTCGAACTGAAACGTGGTGGCCACGATTCTTCTAAACTATTCTCTGCATTCAACAATGCAAAAGAGACAAACGGTAAGCCAACGGTAATCCTAGCTAAGACTGTTAAAGGTTACGGCATGGGCGAAGCCGCAGAAGGTAAAAACATCGCTCACGGTGTTAAGAAGATGGACATGACTCACGTTCAATACCTACGTGATCGTTTAGGCCTACAAGAGCTTCTTTCTGATGAGAAAGTCGCTGAACTTCCTTACCTGAAACTGGAAGAAGGTTCTGCTGAGTACGAATACCTACACGCTCGTCGTAAAGCTCTACAAGGTTACACGCCAGCACGTCTGCCTAAATTTACGCAAGAGTTCAAGGTTCCGGAGCTAGACGCATTCGCACCTCTACTTGGTGAGCAGAAGCGTGATATCTCTACCACTATGGCTTATGTACGTACGCTAAACATCCTGCTTAAAGATAAGAATATTGGTAAGAACATTGTTCCTATCATCTGTGATGAAGCTCGTACATTCGGTATGGAAGGTCTATTCCGTCAGGTTGGTATTTACAACCCACAAGGTCAAGAATACACACCTGAAGATAAAGGCATCGTTTCTTACTACAAAGAAGCGACATCAGGTCAAGTTCTTCAAGAAGGTATCAACGAGCTAGGTTCTATGGCGTCATGGCTTGCGGCTGCAACGTCATACAGCACAAACGATCTGCCGATGATCCCGTTCTACATTTACTACTCAATGTTCGGTTTCCAACGTATTGGTGACATGGCATGGCTAGCAGGTGACCAACAAGCTCGTGGCTTCCTACTAGGTGCGACTGCTGGTCGTACAACACTGAACGGTGAAGGTCTACAGCACGAAGATGGTCACTCGCACATCCAAGCGAACACGATCCCGAACTGTATCTCTTACGACCCAACGTTTGCTTACGAGCTAGCAGTAATCATGCAAGACGGTATCCGTCGCATGTACGGTCCTGAGCAAGAGAACGTTTACTACTACCTAACAGTAATGAACGAGAACTACGCAATGCCTGCAATGCCAGAAGGCGCTGAAGAAGGCATCCGTAAGGGTATCTACAAGCTTGAATCTCACGCTCCTCAAGGTGATAAAGCGACTAAGGGCAAAGTTCAACTAATGAGCTCTGGTACTATCATGAACGAAGCGCGTAAAGCAGGTGCAATTCTAAGTGAAGAGTACGGCGTAGCATCTGACGTATTCTCTGTAACGTCGTTCAACGAACTTACTCGTGACGGCCAATCGGTAGAACGTGACAACATGCTTCACCCAGAAGCTGAAGAGAAAGTACCGTACATCACAACAGTTCTTGGTAAAGAACCTGCAATCGCAGTGACTGACTACATGAAGAACTACGCTGAGCAAGTACGTGCGTACATGCCAACTGAGTCTTACAAAGTACTTGGTACAGATGGTTTCGGCCGTTCTGACAGCCGTGCAAACCTACGTCGTCACTTCGAAGTTAACGCTGGCTACATCGTAGTTGCAGCGCTAACTGAACTGGCTAAACGTGGTGATATTGAGAAATCTGTCGTTGTTGAAGCAATTGCTAAGTTCGATATCGACACTGAAAAAACTAACCCGCAATACGCATAAGACTGGCATTAAGGTAGGAAAAAACAATGACAATCGAAATTAATGTACCAGACATTGGTGCTGACGAGGTTGAAGTAACTGAGATTCTTGTAAACGTTGGCGACAAGGTTGAAGAAGAGCAGTCACTGATCACTGTTGAAGGCGACAAAGCTTCAATGGAAGTTCCAGCGTCTCAAGCGGGTATCGTTAAAGAGATCAAAGTAGCGGAAGGCGATTCAGTTTCTACTGGTTCTCTTATCATGATTTTCGAAGCCGAGGGTGCAGCTGAAGCTGCACCTGCTCCAGCAGCAGAGGCAGCTCCAGTAGCTGCGCCTGCAGCGGCAGCAGCGGCAGAGCTTAAAGAAGTTCACGTTCCTGATATCGGCGGTGATGAAGTTGAAGTAACTGAAATCATGGTTGCTATCGGTGATGCAGTAGAAGAAGAGCAATCTCTTCTTACTGTTGAAGGCGACAAGGCTTCAATGGAAGTTCCTGCACCATTCGCTGGTATCGTTAAAGAAATCAAGATCGCTTCTGGTGATTCAGTTTCTACGGGTTCTCTAGTGATGGTATTTGAAGTTGCTGGCTCAGGCGCAGCAGCTCCAGCTCCAGCTCCTGTAGCAGAAGCAGCACCAGTTGCAGCGGCTCCAGCAGCATCAGCTGAGAAAGAAGTAAACGTTCCAGATATCGGTGGTGACGAAGTAGAAGTTACTGAAATCATGGTAGCGGTTGGCGATACAGTAGAAGAAGAGCAATCTTTAATTACTGTTGAAGGTGACAAAGCTTCAATGGAAGTGCCAGCACCATTCGCTGGTACAGTAAAAGAGATCAAGATTGCAGCGGGCGACAAAGTGTCAACTGGCTCTCTAATCATGACTTTCGTCGTTGAAGGCGCAGCTCCTGTTGCAGCACCTGCACAAGCAGCAGCTCCGGCTCCTGCGGCGGCACCTGCTCCTAAAGCAGAAGCACCTGCAGCGGCTCCAGCAGCATCAGATGACTTCCAAGAGAACGGCGAGTATGCTCACGCATCTCCAGTTGTTCGTCGTCTAGCTCGTGAGTTCGGCGTAAACCTAGCGAAAGTTAAAGGTACTGGTCGTAAGAGCCGCGTACTTAAAGAAGACGTTCAGTCTTACGTTAAAGATGCACTTAAGCGTCTTGAGTCTGGTACTGCAGCATCTGGCAAAGGTGGCGACGGTTCTGCTCTTGGTCTACTACCATGGCCAAAAGTTGACTTCAGCAAGTTCGGCGAAACTGAAGTTCAGAAACTGTCTAAGATCAAGAAGATCTCTGGCGCAAACCTGCACCGTAACTGGGTAATGATCCCTCACGTTACACAGTGGGACAACGCAGACATCACTGAGCTAGAAGCATTCCGTAAAGAACAGAACGCAATCGAAGCGAAGAAAGACACTGGCATGAAGATCACACCACTTGTGTTCATCATGAAAGCTGTTGCTAAAGCGCTAGAAGCATTCCCTGCGTTTAACTCTTCTCTTTCTGAAGATGGCGAAAGCATCATTCTTAAGAAGTACGTAAACGTGGGTATCGCAGTTGATACACCAAACGGCCTAGTGGTTCCTGTCTTCAAAGACGTGAACAAGAAAGGCATTTACGAGCTATCTGAAGAACTCATGGTTGTTTCTAAGAAAGCACGTTCTGGTAAGCTAACAGCGGCAGACATGCAAGGCGGTTGTTTCACAATCTCTAGCCTTGGTGGTATTGGCGGTACTGCATTTACACCAATCGTAAATGCGCCAGAAGTAGGTATCCTAGGTGTATCTAAGTCTGAGATTAAGCCTGTTTGGAATGGTAAAGAGTTCCAACCACGTCTACAGCTTCCACTGTCTCTATCATACGACCACCGTGTGATCGATGGTGCAGAAGGTGCACGCTTCATTACTTTCCTAAACAGCGCGCTATCTGACATTCGTCGTCTAGTTCTGTAATTGAGAAAGTAATTATTAAGGTGACTTTCGAGTCACCTTAATTCTTTATATAAAGACTATTTTTAGAGAACAGTTTCCTGCATTTCTCATAATCTGATGGGGAATTGTTGTCTAGCTCACAGGCTAACTTAAAGCTACTTTCACACTGTTAACATCTCTGTAAAATGTTTCCTGTTTGAAAGCCCAATAATTTTAAGAACATCTACTCAGCCTGTTAGGGATAATGACTACAAGAGGTCACAATGAGCAAAGAAATTAAAGCCCAAGTTGTTGTACTTGGTTCAGGTCCTGCTGGCTACTCAGCGGCATTCCGTTGTGCGGATTTAGGTCTAGAAACAGTACTAGTTGAACGTTACAGCACTCTTGGTGGTGTATGTCTAAACGTTGGTTGTATTCCATCAAAAGCACTTCTTCATGTTTCTAAAGTAATCGAAGAAGCAAAAGCGATGGCAGAGCACGGCGTTGTATTCGGCGAGCCACAAACGGACATCAACAAAATCCGTATCTGGAAAGATAAAGTCGTTGACCAACTTACTGGCGGTCTTGGCGGTATGGCTAAGATGCGTAACGTGACTGTTGTTAACGGTTTCGGTAAGTTCACAGGTCCTAATAGCATTCTTGTTGAAGGCGAAGGCGAAGCAACAACGGTTAACTTCGACAACGCAATCATCGCTGCGGGTTCTCGTCCAATCAAACTTCCGTTCATCCCACATGAAGACCCACGTATTTGGGATTCTACGGATGCACTAGAACTAAACGAAGTACCAGAAAAACTGCTTATCATGGGCGGTGGTATCATCGGTCTTGAGATGGGTACGGTTTACCATTCTCTAGGTTCTAAAGTTGAAGTTGTTGAGATGTTCGATCAAGTTATCCCTGCGGCGGATAAAGACATCGTTAAAGTTTTCACTAAGCGCATCAAAGACAAGTTTAAGCTTATGCTTGAAACTAAAGTGACAGCGGTTGAAGCAAAAGAAGACGGTATCTACGTTTCAATGGAAGGCAAAAAAGCACCAGCTGAAGCTGAGCGTTACGATGCTGTTCTTGTTGCTATCGGTCGTGTTCCAAACGGTGCACTTATTGACGCTGAAAAAGCGGGTATCGAAGTTGATGAGCGTGGTTTCATCAATGTTGATAAGCAAATGCGTACTAACGTTTCTCACATTCACGCAATCGGTGATGTTGTTGGTCAACCAATGCTTGCTCACAAAGGTGTGCACGAAGGTCACGTAGCTGCGGAAGTTATCTCTGGTAAGAAGCACTACTTCGACCCTAAAGTAATCCCATCAATTGCGTACACTGAGCCAGAAGTTGCTTGGGTAGGTAAGACTGAGAAAGAAGCGAAAGCGGAAGGCCTGAACTACGAAGTTGCTACTTTCCCTTGGGCTGCTTCTGGTCGTGCAATCGCTTCTGACTGTGCAGACGGTATGACTAAGATGATCTTCGATAAAGATACTCATCGCGTAATCGGTGGTGCTGTTGTTGGTACTAACGGTGGTGAACTTCTTGGTGAAATCGGCCTAGCAATCGAAATGGGTTGTGATGCGGAAGATATCGCTCTTACTATCCACGCTCACCCAACTCTACACGAGTCTGTTGGTCTAGCTGCGGAAGTATTCGAAGGTTCAATCACTGACCTTCCAAATAAGAAAGCAGTGAAAAAGAAAAAGTAAATACTCTTCATACTTGAAGCCGCAGCGTTGTTAACTGCGTAAGTTCACCCTAATCACATAGTAAATCTATGCTCATAGGGTTGAACTTTAGTTTCTTAACAAAGAAAGGGTTGCCTAGCTGCAACTCCAATTATTTTGAGTATATCTAGATTATAAAAGCCGCTGATTCGTCAGCGGTTTTTTTATGCCTGAAGAAAAGAGCAGAAACACTTTATTCGAGATACGAGTACGCTACGGGATGCGAAGAGCGACTACACTCCACAAAAAAAGGGCTGACCCATTAGGTCAACCCTTTAACAATTTATCTCGAATCTACTTATAAATACACAACATGTTTAAGTAGCTGTCTGTTAAGTTTTCTTGCTCTTCTGGTGTTTCGAGACGTTTTGCTTGAATGAATAACGAGTAGCAGATGCCGTGAAATAGGTTCGCAAGATGCTTAGGATCATGCTCATCACACACATCTCCACGCTCAATCGCCTTACTAAACATATTTTGTAATAACATTTGGTTAGTGCGGTTGGTTGTGACAAATAAAGGCCATACTTCATCACGAGTTGATGCGCTCCACTCGAACCAAACATTCAGCCAATGGCTATCTTGAGCCACTAAGTTCACCATTTCAGTGGCAATATTATGTAGATTTTTTTTCGCGTGAATATCGAGATCGATATTATCTGAAAGGAAGTTAGAGAATTGGCGTACGACATGATTCAGTACTTCATCAACCAGATCTTCTCGTGTAGGGAAGTAGTTAAATACGGTTGCTACAGACACCTGAGCAATATCTGCGATATCTGCGTGGCCACCTCGGCCAATGCCGCGGCGAGAGAATACCTCAAGTGCGATTTCCATCAATTGAAGTTTTCTTTTTAAGGGTGAAAGCCTAGTTCTAGGCCTCTTAGATATTGAGTCCATTTTATTTTCCTTGCCAACGATTTTTATATTAATGATTTTATTATTATTTAAGCCAGGATGAGTGTAATAGTGCATATGCAAATGGTCAATCCTTTGAGCGTGTTTATAGACAGTTACATCAAACTTGATACATAAAGCGTGATCAGTATGAATGTGAAAGTAAGAGAGTATGAGGCAAGGTATCCGTACCTATCTCATTGAGAATCTCACAGTAAATTTGAACCATAAGGTGGTGTGGGTATTTGAGCAATGCTAGACTTACGCACAAATTGAGCGGCACCAATGGCAAAGCTGTCTACACTTGTCGCAATCACCAAATAAAATGAGAGCAGTATGAAGCATACAGTTGAAGTCATGATCTCTGAGCAAGAAGTTCAGGATCGAGTGAACGAACTAGGCAAACAGATCACGGAGCACTATAAAGGGAGTGAAGATCTCGTTTTAGTTGGCTTATTACGTGGATCTTTTGTCTTTATGGCGGATCTTGCTCGTGCTATCGATTTAACTCACCAAGTTGATTTCATGACCGCATCTAGCTACGGCAATGGCACGGAAAGCTCACGTGATGTTCGTATTTTGAAAGATCTTGATGATGATATCCAAGGTAAAGACGTTCTACTTGTCGAAGACATTATCGATACTGGTAACACACTGACTAAAGTGAAAGAGATTTTGAGCCTACGCGGTCCTAAATCTATCGAAATTTGTACACTGTTGGATAAGCCTTCTCGCCGTGAAGTGATTGTAGATACTAAATGGATTGGTTTTGAAATTCCTGATGAGTTCGTTGTTGGTGTGGGTATCGACTACGCACAAAAATACCGTCACTTACCATACATCGGTAAAGTGGTTCCTCAAGAGTAAAGTAATTACGACTCTGTTGAATGAAAATAAAGAAGGCTCGCATTATGCGAGCCTTCTTTTTATCTATCAGAAACTAGTCAGGATAGAAGTGAGTAAGGCTGATTTTAGCCAAGAATTGGCGTCGACAAGATCTTATTGAGCGCATCTAAGTGGCTACTCTCTAATGTGTCATTGCTTGAGCAACGTACGCCAAGGTCTTGCAGTTTGCCATTACCTATACCATAAACAACGCCGTGGATTTCAACGTCTTGACCGCGTTCCCATGCCGTTTGCAGGATGGTTGAATTGCCTAGGTTATAAACTTGTTCTGCGACGTTTATTTCGCATAGTTTGTCACCCCATTGTTCACGAGGTAAAGACTCAATTTGCTTACGATATTTTAGGTAGTTGTCACGGATGTGAAGTAACCAGTTATTGATCAAGCCAAGCTTAGGGTTATCTATCGCCGCATTAACACCGCCACAACCGTAGTGGCCACAGATAATAATGTGTTTAACTTTGAGTACATCCACAGCGTACTGTACAACAGATAAGCAGTTCAGGTCGGTATGAACCACTTGGTTGGCCACATTTCGGTGAACAAACAGTTCGCCAGAATACAAACCGGTGAGACGCTCGGCCGGTACACGGCTATCAGAGCAGCCGATCCATAGGAAACCAGGATTTTGCCCTTCTTCAAGCGCAGTAAAGTATTCAGGGCGTTCAGAGCGAATTGACTCTGACCATTTAGAATTGTTTTCAAAAAGCTGTTTAATTTCTGGCATTTTGCGTCTTACATCCCTTAATTAAGAATCACAACTATACACAATGTTACAAATTCAATCTTGTAAAAACTGTGTCAAATAGTGCTCATCTGACGTGTTCTAGTCGTTAAATTTATTAACTTAGCTTAGAAGCTTTGATTTGGTTATAAGGCATGAATAATGTGATTAAATTAACACTTTCTGTGCGAGTAACTCATTTGCTAAAGTTATAAGGTTTGTCATTTCATCATCGGGAAGGTGTATTTTGTTTGGAAGTCGTTTTACGGATATCAACCTCAAAGGGGATATGTTTGGTGGTGTGACAACCGCCATCATCTCACTGCCCTTAGCGTTGGCATTTGGTGTAGCTTCTGGTGCGGGAGCTGAAGCTGGTCTGTGGGGCGCTATCATGGTCGGTTTGTTTGCGGCGCTGTTTGGCGGTTCGAGTAGTTTGATATCAGAGCCAACCGGACCAATGACGGTAATCATGACGGCCGTGATGACGAGCATGGTGGCCAAGTACCCTGAAACCGGAATGGCAATGACCTTCACAGTCGTTATGATGGCGGGGGCATTTCAGATATTACTCGGGACACTAAAGCTCGGAAAATACGTTACTTTGATGCCATATAGCGTGATTTCCGGATTTATGTCGGGCATCGGCGTTATTCTGATTATCTTACAGCTTTCGCCATTATTAGGGCACGCCGCTCCATCTGGTGGAGTGATGGGCACTCTCTCTGTGCTTCCTGATACGTTGGCTAATTTAAAAGTCAGCGAATTGTTTCTAGGTGCGTTGACGCTCGGCATTCTCTTTGGCTTCCCTGCAAAGTATCGTAAGTATGTGCCAGCACAACTGGTTGCGTTAGTTGTTGTAACTCTTTTATCGGTTATCATTTTCGACACTGACTCTATCCGCCGTATTGGTGAAATCCCGGCGGGTTTACCTTCATTAGTTATTCCTACCATTAGCCCTGATCAATTTACCACTATGGTTATTGATGCTTTGGTGCTTGGTACTCTTGGTTGTATTGATACGCTTCTTACCGCGGTGATAGGAGACTCACTGACACGTAAAGAGCACGATTCCGACAAGGAACTTAGAGGGCAAGGCATCGCTAATATGCTTTCTGGTCTATTCGGAGCATTGCCTGGTGCGGGTGCCACCATGGGAACCGTAACCAACATTCAGGTCGGTGCACGTTCTCCGTTATCTGGTGTTATTCGTGCCTTAGTGTTGGCGTTGGTGGTATTGGTCGCGGGTGGCTTAACCGAGCCGATTCCTATGGCGGTACTGGCTGGCATCGCCATGTATGTGGGCTTCAACATCCTCGATTGGAGTTTCATTCAGCGGGCACATAAGGTGAGTTACACAGGTATGGGCGTGATGTACGGTGTGATGCTGCTAACCGTTTTTGTTGACTTGATTATTGCCGTTGGACTTGGTGTGTTTATCTCGAATATCTTGATTATCGAAAGATTAAGCAGAGAGCAAGCTCGGCAAGTTAAGGCCATCAGTGATGGTGATGATGAAGAGGACATTCCGCTGACAGATAGCGAACGTCAACTGCTAGATAGTGCTAACGGGAAGGTGTTGTTTTTCTATCTTTCTGGCCCAATGATCTTTAGTGTTTCAAAGGCTATTTCACGTCAGCATTCAAGCATCTCTGATTATGAAGTGATGATCTTAGATCTCACGGACGTGCCTATGATTGATGTAACGGTCGGACTTGCTCTAGAAAATGCGATTAAAGATGCTTTAGATGCACAGTGCGAAGTATACCTGCTGTGTCCTAATGAGAATACCCGTCAACAATTAGAGAAGTTTCACGTACTTGATTTGGTACCTGAATCCAATACTTATCGATTTAGATACGAAGCACTGACGGCGGCAACAAGCTATGTTGATAGGGATGAACATCAATTTGAATCTGTCTAAGCCTAAATCGACCTCATTACTCGATTGGTTTTAAGCTGTTGTTCAGCATCGACTCATCGGCATGAGTGCCGTTAAGTGAATGACTTAGCGGCATTTTTATTTTTATAGAGTACAAAAACTATCAAGCTTTCAAAAGAAACGGATAATCGATATTTGTATTCATCGTAATTCAACGATAGACTTGTTTGCAAAATGGCCGTGCAGACAAGTCAGGGTTAGTTTCAACCTGTTCGCTTAAAGCTTTACACTTTTCCTCATGCGCGGCTAACCACATCTATCTATAGCAAATGGCAGTCTATCTCTATGTATGCATTAGAAATTGAGCAATTAAGAAAAACTTATGCTGGGGGCTTCGAGGCTCTGAAGGGCGTTAGTTTGCAAGTAGAAAAAGGCGACTTTTACGCACTACTTGGTCCAAATGGTGCGGGTAAATCAACTACCATTGGTGTTATCTCTTCACTGGTAAATAAAACGTCAGGCAAGGTTAAAGTGTTCGGCTACGACATTGATACCGATCTAGAGTTGGCGAAGCTGAACTTAGGCCTTGTGCCTCAAGAGTTTAACTTTAACCCGTTTGAGACCGTTGAACAGATCGTGCTGCAACAAGCGGGTTATTACGGCGTGCCAAAAGCATTGGCGAAAGAGCGAGCGAAAAAGTACTTATCTCAGTTGGATTTGTGGGAAAAACGTAGCGAACGTGCGCGTAACTTGTCTGGTGGCATGAAGCGCCGTTTGATGATCGCACGTGCTTTAATGCATGAACCACAGTTGTTGATTCTGGATGAGCCAACAGCTGGCGTTGATATAGAACTGCGTCGTTCAATGTGGGAATTCTTGCAAGAGATAAATAAGAAGCAAGGCATTACTATTATCTTGACCACGCACTACCTAGAAGAGGCGGAAATGTTGTGTCGCAATATCGGTATCATCAATCGTGGCGAGCTCATTGAGAATACAACAATGAAGGCACTGCTTGGTAAATTGAGTGCAGAGACCTTCATTTTTGATCTCGAAGAGGGCACGGCTGAACCTAAAGTGGAAGGTGTTAATAGCCAAGTGATGATGAATGGCTCGCTAGAAATCGAAGTCGACAAGAACCTAGGTTTGAATACCATCTTTGCTCAATTGAGCGAGCAACAGGTTAAAGTCCTCTCTATGCGTAACAAAGCGAATCGTTTAGAAGAGCTATTTGTGAGTATTGTTCGTGAGGGGAGTAAGTAATATGTTCAGCCTATATTGGACAGCTTTTTGCAGCTTGTTGACCAAAGAGATCAACCGTTTTACGCGTATCTGGGTGCAAACATTGGTACCGCCTGCGATTACCATGACGCTGTATTTCATTATTTTTGGCAACCTTATCGGGGCCCGTATTGGTGAAATGAACGGTTTTAGTTACATGGAATACATTGTGCCGGGTCTGATCATGATGTCAGTGATCACCAACTCATATTCGAATGTGGCGTCGTCCTTCTTTAGTGCAAAGTTCCAAAAGAACATTGAAGAGCTACTCGTAGCACCTGTTCCTAACTATGTGATTATCGCCGGTTTCGTAATGGGCGGTGTGGTTCGTGGTTTGTTAGTGGGTACTATCGTAACCTTCGTATCACTGTTCTTTGTCGACCTCCAAGTTGAGCATTGGGGGGTGATCATTGCGACGGTATTTTTAACGTCGGTAGTGTTCGCTCTGGGTGGCTTGATTAATGCGGTATTTGCGCGCACATTCGATGATATATCTATCATTCCAACGTTTATTTTGACACCTCTTACTTACCTTGGTGGTGTATTCTACTCGATCAGTTTACTGCCTGAATTCTGGCAAGGTGTGTCCAAACTGAACCCGATCGTGTATATGGTAAACGCATTTCGATATGGCTTTCTAGGTGTATCTGATGTGGGTATTGTGACGTCTTTCAGCGTGCTGGGGGTTTTTATTATAGGGTTATACGCAATCGCACATTACCTTGTGAAGAAGGGGATTGGTTTACGCAGCTAACGTCTTGTCGTTAATGCTTAACCCTTAGTGTGTGGAGTGACAGGTAAAGAAAAAGGTCGATATTACATCGACCTTTTTTAGGTTCTCTTGTTTCATAAAGAAAGTGATTACTCAGCCGTTTCTTCTTTCACTTCTTCTTTCGTTTCCGTTACCAAATCAAGAACTTGGTTGTCGATAAGACGAGTCTTACCTAGGAAAGCTGACATAAGAATCACTGCTTGAGTTGATTCTGAAGTGATGGCTTGCAGAGTCTTGGCATCACAAATGAAGATCTCATCTGGTTGCAGATCTGCAGCGCGAAGCTGATCTGTTGCATCTTCAATCACTGATGCGTAATCATCACGACCACCACGAATTGCGCTGCTAATCCAACGCATAGTGCGTGCAAGAACTGGGGCGCGTTGGCGCTCATCCATAGTGAGATTGCTATTGCGAGAGCTCATTGCCAAACCATCCATTTCTCGAACAGTAGCAACACCCACGATTTGAATATCTAATGCTAGGTCAGTTGTCATTTGACGAATGACAGCAAGTTGCTGGAAGTCTTTCTCGCCGAAGCATGCAAAATCTGGCTGAACAACATTAAACAGCTTAGTCACAATTGTCGCGACACCGCGAAAATGCCCTGGGCGAGAAGCGCCCTCAAGCATGTGTGATAGGCCCGGAACTTCGATAAATGTTTGTTTATCTAGGCCCTCTGGATACATTACTTCTGGAGTAGGGGTAAACACAAGCTCAACGCCTTCCCCGGTTAGTTTACTTAGATCAGCTTCTAACGTTCGAGGGTAGTTGTTTAGATCGTCGGCACGGTCAAACTGCATTGGGTTAACAAAAATGCTAACCACAACAATATCCGCTAATTCACGCGCTTTCTTTACCAGCGTAAGGTGGCCTTCATGTAGGTTCCCCATTGTTGGTACAAAAGCTATTGTGCGTCCATCACGCTTAAACTGTTTAATCTGCTCACGAAGAGCCGCTATTTCAGCAAAAGTTTGCATAGTTATTCCTAAGCGATTGTATGAGCGTCATCAGGGAAACGCGCACTCTCTACTTCTTCTTTGTACAGTGCAACTGCTTTTCGCATGTCACCCGTTTCGGCTAAGAAGTTCTTAGAGAATTTCGGCATGTAGTTCGCAGAGATACCGAACATGTCATGCATTACTAGGATCTGCCCATCGGTAACATTACCTGCCCCAATACCAATAACGGGTACGTCACAAGCTTCAGTAATTCGTTTTGCCAATGAAGCCGGGACACATTCAAGTAGCACGATTTGTGCGCCAGCGTTTTGTAGAGCTAAAGCATCAGCAAGCATTTTTTCGGCCTGCTCATCGTCACGGCCTTGTACTTTGTAGCCACCAAAGATGTTCACAGATTGAGGTGTTAAACCTAAGTGTGCACATACTGGTACAGCACGTTCTGTGAGCATCTTAACAGTATCAACCAACCAACTGCCGCCTTCGATTTTTACCATGTTCGCGCCAGCACGCATTAAGCTTGCTGCGTTCTCACAAGCCTGCTCAGAGGTAGAGTAGCTCATAAATGGCATATCAGCCATAAGAAGGCAGTTTGGGCTACCAGAACGCACTGAGCGCGTATGGTAAGCAATGTCTTCTACAGTTACAGGTAAAGTATCGTTATGGCCTTGTAGTACCATACCAAGTGAGTCACCGACAAGCAGGACTGGCATTTCTTGGCTTTCGAACAATTGAGCGAAACTCGCATCATAAGCTGTCGAAGTCGCGAATTTACGGCCTTCACGTTTGCATTTGATAAGGTCGTTAATGGTTACTTTTTTCATTGGTTTTCCTTAATGCGCTTGACTATTGTTGCCAAACATTGAGCCCGTTCTTATCAATTAACTTGAGTAAGTCTGTCAGCTCAGTCCCATCTGGGAGCTGTAAACTTGGTGCGATTTCAGCAAGCGGGTAGAGAACAAACTCTCGTTCTTTCATTCCGTAATGAGGAACAGTTAAACGCTCTGAATCGATCACCTCATTGCCGTATAGCACAATGTCGAGATCCAAGGTTCTTGGCCCCCAACGCTCGTCTTTACGGACGCGCCCTTGCTCTAACTCGATTTTTTGAGTGCAATCAAGCAGTTCAATTGGCGTTAATTCTGTTTGGATAGCCACTACCGCGTTGATGTAGTCTGGTTGATTTTGTGGCCCCATTGGAGTGCTACTATATAGCTGCGAACTCGCAATAAACGTTGATCGCGGTAGGCTTTTTAGCGTTTCGATAGCCAAATTTGCTTGGCTAACTGGGTCGGCAAGGTTGCTGCCGACCGCAATGTAAGCGGTTATCATTCTGACTGCTTACTCTTTTTATTACGGTAAGTCTTACGGCGACGATGACCTGATTTTGAGGGCGCTGCTACGTCGTTGGCCATCGCTTGGCGCATGTTGCGACCTGCAGTCTGATAACGCTCCCACCATTTCGCTAACTCTTTGGTTTCGCCACCTTCAATCTCCCCACGCATTTCTAGGAAATCGTAGCCTGCACGGAACTTATTAAGCTCCATAAGGCGAACAGCACGTTTACCATTACGACGAGGCAATCGTAGTTGCAGTTGCCAAACTTCACGAATGGTTGCTGTATGGCGACGAGGAATTGCAATAGATTTTACTTGTTGATCAAGAATGATGTTGCTCGCTTCCATGACCGCATCGTAGTGCGCCATACCCTGCTCAGCGACTAGCTTGTCTGCGAGCTTGTTCATTGGATACCAAAGAATTGCTGCAAACATAAAGGCAGGATTTACTCGTTTACCTTCTTCGATGCGAAGGTCTGTTGAGTCGAGTACTAAGTCCAGCATCTGTTCAGTATGAGAGTCGTAATTGGCAGTGAAGTGCTCTGCCACAGCTGGGAACATCTGCTGGAAGAGGTTGTATTCACGCATTAGGTGGTAGGTTTCTAAGCCATGACCTGATTGAAGCAATTTAAGAGATTCTTCGTAAAGACGCGCTGCTGGGATGTCTTTGAGAAGATGTGCCAGTTCTTCAATAGGATCGGCGGTGTCTTCTTCAATATCGAAGTCTAGCTTAGCGGCGAAACGCATTGCACGCAACATACGTACAGGGTCTTCACGATAGCGAGTTTCAGGATCGCCGATTAGGCGGATCAGCTTGTCTTCTAAATCTTCTACACCACCTGCGTAATCGTGGATGCTGTAATCAGCAATGTTGTAATACATCGCGTTAATAGTGAAGTCACGACGCTCTGCATCTTCATCAACATTGCCGTACACGTTATCGCGTAGCAACATGCCTTCTTCCGATTGGGCAGAAACGTTTTTCGATGGTTCCTGGTGGTGGCCACGGAAAGTCGCTACTTCAATGATGTCTCGGCCAAACATGATATGGGCTAATCGAAAACGGCGACCGATAAGGCGACAGTTTCTGAAGAGGTGTTTGATTTGTTCTGGCGTTGCGTTGGTCGCAATATCAAAATCTTTCGGCTGAGAGCCTAATAAGATATCGCGTACACCACCACCGACTAAAAACGCGTCAAAACCCGCACCATTCAGGCGATATAACACTTTTAGTGCGTTATCACTGATCTGCTTGCGTGAAATATTGTGCTCTTGGCGAGTATAAACATTCAGAGCTAACTCGTGGAATCCGCGTTGTTCGCTTGGGGTATTGTCGTTTGTATTCATTAGTTTAGAACAAAGTAGGTATCGCCAACTTTGTTTTTCTCTTAGTCCAAAGTGGTAGTGCAGAGTTTAATTGCGGCTAATAATAGCTTAGCGCGAGCCATTTGAGAACATCATCGGCTTAACCGCTGCTGTTGGTTATGGCATTTTTATGTGTCGCTTTTAATATTTACCATTAGTTTCGAGCTCATTACGATGCTCTTTTTGTAAACTATCAGGTAATTGACTGACGTGCCATTGCTGGCAGCCCCACAATAAAATCTCATCCATTGAAGCTTCAAAAAGGGCTGCTGGGATATCAAAACCTAAGAATCGCATAGCGTTGAGTAACGTTGGTTTTGGGTTGTCGAGATCTATCGCGGTGGCATGGTTCTGTTTTGACAGTTTATTCCCCAAACCATCGGTTGCCAATGGTAAGTGCAAGTAACTCACTGTTTTTTGCTTAAGCGTTTGGTACAAGCTGATTTGGCGACCTGTTGGTTCTATCAAGTCCGCCCCTCTTACGACTTCTGTTACCCCTTGCTCAATGTCATCAAGGACAACCGCTAAGTTATAGGCAAACAATCCATCTCGGCGTTTGATAATGAAATCTTCTTCCGCTAATGCTTTAGGTATCTGAATCGAGCCGTGACGAACATCATTAAACGACTCAATAGGGAAATCCATACACAAGCGCACCGCTTGCTCACCTGAATCAATCAAACCTGCGTGTCGGCAGTGGCCATTATAGAAACCGCCTAAGGCTTTTATCTGTTTACGAGTGCATTGGCAGTAGTAGGCTTTTTTATCAGCGACCCATTGATCAATTTGAGCTTGATACATGTTGTGACGTTGACTTTGATAGACGACTTCGCCATCCCAAAATAGGTGGTAAGCCTCAAGCGTTTTAAGAATGAGGTCTGCAGCGCCGGCCATTTCTCTTGGCGGGTCAAGGTCTTCCATACGAACTAACCATTGTCCTTGGTTAGATTTCGCTTGAAAGTAGCTACCTAGAGCAGCAACAAGCGAGCCAAAATGAAGAGGACCTGACGGTGATGGTGCAAAGCGCCCGATATAATTCATGGGTGAATAACCTAATTCTGATGGTACTGCAGTAGCTGGTTCTTAAGGTGTTTAATTCGTTGTTATAATGCGTTTGGCTAGCGTGTTAAGACACTGAATGAGCGGTTTAATGCATAGAACTCAGCTTTAAAGTTGTTATTTGCTATCAAGTGTATGAAATTTTTAACGGAGATGGCCAACAAAAAAGGGAGCCAAAGCTCCCTTTCTTTACATCCGCAAGAATTAACCTTGCATCTGTTTCTCTTTGATCTCTGCAAGCGTTTTACAGTCAATACAAAGGTCAGCGGTTGGACGAGCTTCAAGACGGCGGATGCCAATCTCGATCCCGCAAGAATCACAGAAGCCGAAATCATCTTCTTCGATCTTGTCTAGTGTCTTTTCAATTTTCTTGATAAGACGACGCTCACGGTCACGGTTACGTAACTCTAGGCTGAATTCTTCTTCTTGAGAAGCGCGGTCAACTGGGTCTGGGAAATTCGCCGCTTCATCCTGCATATGGTGCACAGTACGATCAACTTCTTCCCTGAGCTGGTTGCGCCAAGCTGCTAAAATTTTTGTAAAATGTTCCGTTTGCTCAGGTGACATGTACTCTTCACCGGGCTTTTCTTGGTACGGTTCAACACCTGCGATGGCTAGGATGCCTAGCGCTTTTTTCTTAGATTCTGGCATACAGCATCTCCTATTTACACCTAGTCAACTGCAAAGCAGCTAATTTTAAGGCGGGTATCTATAGCAGAAAGAACGAATGGTGGCAAATACTCTTATTCAAACTTGCAATCAATGTGATTAGTTCTGCATCTTTGTTTAACTATTGATAAATTCAACAGCTTGTTTTAGTTGTATTTGAGTACTGCTGAGCTCTGCTTTGTAGCAAAGCACTTCAACTCCAGCGTCTTGTGCTTGTTTTAGTAATAACGAATATTTGGCGTCTATATGGTGTGCCGCGGATACTTTTTCAATACCTGAATGTAAAACAGTGAATAAAAGTATGGCTCTATTTCCAGATTCGACCATTTCTGTGAGTTCACGCAGATGTTTTTGGCCTCTGGTTGTCACAGCATCAGGGAAAAAACCTTGTCCTTTGGTTGATGATTCTTGCTTAGTTGACGTTAATTGCTCGTCGAGCAAAGTGACGCTTTTGACTTCGATATAACAAGGCGGCTTTTCGTTATCTTCAAGCAGAATGTCGATTCGACTATTCTCACTGCCATATTTCACTTCAGTTCGTAACGCGTTGTAGCCTAAGAGTTCAACTATAGTCCCATTTTCAATTGCTTCCACTGCTAGCTGGTTTGCCCGAGCAGTATTTACACAAATACGGTGACCTTTGTCTGTTTCTGAGATCTCCCAGCTGTTTGGGTACTTTCTTTTGGCGTTATCTGATGTTGAGTACCACACCGTGTTGCCAGGTGTCGCGCATCCCGTCATCGCTCCAGTGTTAGCACAATGAATCGTACGCTCGCTGCCGTCTGGAAGTTTGATGTCAGTAAGAAAACGTTTATAGCGTTTAATAAGAGTCGCTGACTCTAATGGCGGATTGAAGTGCATATTACTTATTTAGAGAGGTCGGTTTTTATGTACAATGCTGCCAACATTACACCACAAGGTTCTCCCATTGCCACAACTGCCCATAGAAGCTGTGATGCCAGATCTGCTCGCAGGCGTAGAAACACACACTCAACTTATTCTAAAGGCCGCTCCCGGTGCAGGTAAGTCAACATTTTTCCCTTTGCAACTGGTTAAGACCAATGCTGTTCAAGGCAAAATTATCATGCTTGAACCTAGGCGTTTGGCGGCTAGGAATATTGCCACTTACTTGGCGAGCCAACTAGGAGAGAAGGTAGGGGAGAGCATAGGTTTTAGAGTTCGTGGTGAATCTAAAACTAGCAGTGCAACTCGTTTGGAGATCGTTACCGAAGGGATCATGACAAGAATGATCCAAACCGACCCTGAATTGAGCGGGGTCGATATGGTGATCTTCGATGAGTTCCACGAGCGCAGCATTCATGCGGATACTGCTCTCGCTTTTAGTTTAGAGATCCAAGAGGCGTTGCGTGACGATCTAAAAGTGGTGGTGATGTCGGCGACATTAGACCAACAAGCTTTGCAGTCTTTATTGCCCAATGCCAAATACGTTGAATCCCAAGGTCGTACTTTTCCGGTTGAGTTCCGCTATCAGCCTCTTAATAGCAATGAGTACTTAGCCCCTAAAATGGCTAGCGTGATTCGCTTTTTGATGGAGAAGGAATCCGGTTCGTTGTTGGCATTCTTACCTGGGGTGTCTGCGATTAAGCAGGTGGAGTCTCAACTAGAAAAACTCTCTAATGATATCGATGTGTGTCCTTTGTACGGTCAACTCAGCTTTCCTCAACAACAGAAAGCGATCGCACCGTCTGAGAAAGGGCGTCGAAAAGTGGTGTTGGCCACCAATATAGCGGAAACCTCTCTGACCATTGAGGGCATTCGGTTAGTGGTGGATTCTGGTCTTGAGCGAGTCGCCAAGTTTGATTTGAAAACCGGCATCACCAAGCTTGAGCAAGTGAAAATCTCCCAGTCTTCCGCTGAACAGCGAGCAGGCCGTGCAGGACGAATTGAAGAAGGTCTGTGTGTTCGCTTGTACAGCGAAACGCAGTTAATGCAGCAACCCGCTGTACCGGAGCCTGAAATTCTACATTCGGATCTCTCTTCGCTGGTGGCTGAGTTGACGCAATGGGGCGCTGCAAGTGCAGACGAGTTGCAATGGCTAGACATTCCGCCACGCGCTTCAATTGAGCAAGCCAAGCAACTGCTGCAAAGCCTTGAGTTATTAGTCAGTAGTGGCCAATTTACGGCGCTAGGTAAACAAGCTCAGCGTTTAGGTCTTGAGCCTCGTATCGCCAGCATGCTGATAAAAGCGCAACAGGGCAGCCAAGCATTGCTGAATGCCGCGATTGTCGCCGCTGCTTTACTTGAAGAGCCTGAACGCAACGTCACCGATATTCAACATTCGTTGCACCGACTTAAGCAAAGAAAGCACTCGAAAAACAACGTAGTGATGCAGCGAGCGAAAAGTCTCGCCAGTAAACTCAATCATCACGTAGATTTGTCACAACTTGACGAATCATTGTTACCATTAGTGCTTTGTTTTGCAT
Source organism: Vibrio sp. RW (assembly GCF_027587105.1). Taxonomy (NCBI): domain Bacteria; kingdom Pseudomonadati; phylum Pseudomonadota; class Gammaproteobacteria; order Vibrionales; family Vibrionaceae; genus Vibrio; species Vibrio sp. RW. The sequence goes on along the minus strand of NZ_JAPPTM010000013.1, from coordinate 15,253 downwards.
TTCCTGACCGAATAGCTCAGGCGAGAAGCGCGACTGGCAGTGCTTTCCTTCTTGCGAATGGTCATGGCGCTGAGGTTCGTGATGATGATCCATTGGCGAACAACGATTACATCGTGGTGATTGATTTGATGCGCAGCACAGGACGAGCCAGTCAGGTTTTCTTGGCAACCGCTGTCGATATTGCGCAGTTAGAAGAAGCGTTTCCCAAACTCTTCGTCTGTTCAGATTATGCGGATTGGGATGAGAAGCGTGGCCGCTTGGTTGCTGAGCAGCGAGTGTCTTTGGGTAAACTGATTATCAGCACCAAAGCCTTACCTGAGCCGAGTGCGAATCAGGCAAGCCAAGCGCTACTGAATTATATCGCTCGGTGTGGTCTTGATCGTTTACATTGGACGCCCGCCGCGAAGCAGCTAGTTGAACGCGTACGCTGCGCTCAGCTTTGGATGCCAGAACATGATTGGCCTGCGATGGATAATGCTAGCTTAATTGAACATCTAGATATCTGGTTGTCGCCGTATTTGAATGGCATTAAGTCAGCAAAAGGGTTGTCGAATGTGTCGATTGAACAGGCACTGTCGGCGTACCTTGGTTGGCCGTTGAATCAAGAAATCGACCAATGGCTACCGACGCATTACGTGATGCCTACAGGCAGTAAAAAAGCGATTCGATACCAATATCAATCGGAGCCTGTGATCTCGGTGCGAATGCAAGAAGTCTTTGGTGAACAAGACTCACCCTTGATAGCGCAAGGTCGTAAAAAAGTCGTGCTTGAGTTACTTTCTCCAGCGCAGCGACCACTGCAAATCACTCAAGATTTAGCTGGCTTTTGGGCTGGCGCGTACAAAGAAGTACAAAAAGAGATGAAAGGCCGTTACCCAAAACATCCTTGGCCTGATGATCCTGCTAACCATGTAGCAACCACTAAAACCAAACGACAGTTGAACCGATGATGACCAAAATGTTAACGCCCAAAAAGGCACCTCCTAAAAAAGCGCCAGCAAAGAAGTCACCTGCGACCAAAGCCAAACCTCGAAAACCGAGAGCTGCCGCGAAGAAGACCAAGCCAAGAGCCAAAAAATCGGGCAACCGAGGTTGGTTGAAAATCTTGTGGGGGATTGCTTGGAAAGCGGGTTTAGCCTTGGCTGCGCTATTGTTGTTTGTTGGTATCTACCTAGACTCTGTAGTCAAACAGCGATTTGAAGGCCAACTGTTTGATTTGCCAACCGTGGTTTATGCACGTGTGTTGGATCTGTCTCCAGGTACAGCGGTGAATTTAGTCCAGGTAAAGAATGAACTGGATGTACTGAATTACCGTAAGGTGAACTCTCCTCGTCATCCGGGCGAGTACTCTTCCTCTTCAACCAAGATAGAGATGATTCGTCGTCCGTTTGAGTTTGTCGATGGGCCAGAAGCCGATCGTCATGTGATGCTGCACTTCAATGGCAACGAATTAACTCGAATCCAGTCGCTAGAGAGGAAAGGCGACATGGGTTACCTGCGTGTAGAGCCGAAAATGCTTGGCATGCTTGAAAAAAGTAACGATGAGCAGCGTTTGTTCTTAAAACGTAATCAGTTCCCTGAAGTAATGGTTGATGCACTATTGGTAACCGAAGACCGAAACTTCTATCAACACGATGGAGTGTCCCCATTAGCGATAGCTCGTGCGATGGTGGTTAACGTTAAAGCGGGGCGCACGGTACAAGGTGGCAGTACGCTGACTCAACAGTTAGCGAAGAACCTGTTCCTATCTAGTGAGCGCACATTGTGGCGTAAGGTTCGTGAAGCTTACATTGCTCTGATCTTGGATCATCGTTATAGCAAAGATCGAATCTTAGAGGCTTACTTGAACGAGGTTTACTTAGGTCAAAATGGCGGTCAAGCCATCCATGGCTTCGGTTTGGCTTCGCGCTTGTATTTCGGACAACCTATTCAAGAGCTTCGTATTGACCAATTAGCGTTGCTTGTCGGAATGGTGAAAGGACCATCGTATTATAACCCCGTTCGTTACCCTGAGCGTGTCAAAGCTCGTCGTGATTTGGTACTTCGTTTGCTAATGCAACAAGACATACTGACACCGAAACAGTATGAAGAAGCCGCGAGTCGCGATCTGGATATTCAAGACAACCCGCGTATTGCGAGCCGTCAGCCTGCGTATTTTCAACAGGTCAATATTGAACTGAAAAAATATGTGGGTGAGCGATTTGAAGCCAAGAAAGGGATACGAGTTTTTACCTCTCTGGACCCGGTTTCTCAAGACCAATTAGAAAAATCCATAGCACGTAAGGTGCCTGAGTTATCCAAAACCGGAGGTAACCAGCTTGAAGCCGCGGCGATTGCTGTCGATAGGAGTACCGGTGAAATCCGTGCGATGGTAGGGGGGAAGCGTACTGGCTACGATGGCTTCAACCGTGCTCTGAATGCGAGCCGCCCTATTGGTTCACTGGTGAAGCCTGCAATTTATCTGACAGCATTGGAACAGCCACAAAAGTACACGCTTGCGACGACTTTGATGGACACACCACTCAGCCTGAAAGGCAGTAAAGGCAGCGTCTGGAGCCCGAGAAACTTCGATCGTAAGTTCCGCGGTGAAGTGCCTTTGTATGTGGCACTTTCGAAGTCTTATAACGTGCCAACGGTTCGATTGGGGATGCAGCTAGGCATTGATAGTGTCTCAGATACGATTGGAAAGCTGGGTGTCGATAAAAATGAGATACGCCCAGTGCCATCGATGTTCTTAGGTGCGTTCTCGCTGACACCGTTTCAGGTCGCACAAATGTACCAGACGATCACCAACTCTGGGCGTATCGCGCCGTTATCGGCACTTCGTTCAGTGGTTGATAATGACGGTGAGGTTTTATATCAATCGATTCCTCGCGTATCGCAAAGTGTTGATCAGCAAGCGGCTTGGCTAACGACTTATGCGATGAAACGTGGTGTGTCGGAAGGTACGGGGCGTTTCCTACAAGGTCAGTTTTCATGGGCTGGTTTAGCCGGTAAAACGGGTACCAGTAACGACAGCCGAGACAGTTGGTTTGTTGGGGTTGATGGCCGTGAGGTAACGACGATATGGCTAGGGCGCGATGACAATAAACCGACCAAGCTAACGGGTTCTAGTGGTGCATTGCGTGTTTATGCTGATTACCTAAAACAGAGAACGCCAGAACAATTATTACTGCCTTGGCCTACTGGAATCTCTACGGCACGCTTCACTCGGACTTCTGACGATGCTTTAGAGTTTAACTGTGACGGTGCAGTTAAGTTACCCGTTTGGGATGAGAGTGGCAGTATTAAGAAGGGTTGTGAAAGTCAGCCAAAACAGTGGCTAAAAAAGCTTTTTCAGTGGTAAAGTCGCAGCAGAAAACAATGACAAGGATAGTTTAAAGAATGATTTCTCGTTGGCTAGTGAGTGGTTTAGGCATTGTCAGTACTGTGATCAGTTTTCAGCTGTTTGCATATACAGCGGTGAAGGTTGATGAGTCTCAGCAGACTGAACAAGTGAGTAAAAGGCCAACGATTGCTGTTGTGCTTGCTGGTGGAGGAGCCAAAGGTGCAGCTCATATTGGGGTACTTAAAGCCTTAGAAGAGATGCGAATTCCGGTGGATTATATTACCGGTACCAGCATGGGCTCTTACGTTGGTGGATTGTATGCGACAGGAATGAGTGCCGATGAGATTGAAAGTTTTATTTATACGGTAGATTGGAATCGTGGTTACCGAGATCGTGTTAACCGTAGTGATCGCCGAGTACGTGATAAAGAATATGAAGACCGCTATCAGCTAAACACCGACCTAGGATTAGGTTGGGGAGAAGTCAAAGCGAGTAAAGGTGTGGTACAAGGGCAGAATATGCTGCGTATTCTACGTGAGACTACGGGTAACTTAGCCCCGATAGACTCTTTTGATCACCTTGCTATCCCTTATCGTTCAGTCGCAACGGACATTATCGCTCTTGAAGAAGTGGTCATCGAGCATGGTTATCTTGTTGATGCCATGATGGCAAGTATGTCGGTGCCCGGAGCGCTTCCGCCTTATGAAGTCGAGGGGCGAATGCTCGTTGATGGCGGCGTGACCAATAATATGCCTGTTGACGTTGCAAGAGCGATGGGCGCTGACATCGTTATCGCCGTTGATATTAGTACTAACTATAAAGGTATGGAAGACTACACCAATTTTCTAGCGGCCGCCGATCAACTCTCTAATTACCTTGTTCGCCGTAGTACTCAAGATCAAGCCGCTACGTTAACGGAGGACGATGTGTTCTTGCGGCCCGATGTTGGACAAATGGAAACCACAGAGTTCGATAAAATGCCGACGGCTTACCATGCCGGATACGAGGAAGCTAAGCAGTATACCGATCAGCTTTCCAAGTTGTCGCTCTCCTATGCGGACTACCAACACTATATTGATGATAAACAGAAGGCTCGTAGACAGCTTAAACACGGTGACAAAACTGTGGTCGACAAAGTGGTTATCAATAACAACACCCATTACTCAGATAAGCTGATTGGAAACCGTTTAAACCTCGATTCTGGTGAGGTTCTGAAAACCAGTGAAATTGAATCTAAAGTACAAGATCTCTATGCATTAGATAGGTTTGAGTTGGTCACTTATGAATTTGAGACTGTTGATGGCGAAGAGCAGCTACAAGTGGATGTTAATGAAAAGTCTTGGGGCCCAAACTACCTCAATTTTCGATTCTTTCTTGAAGATGACTTCTCTACAGAAAGCCAATACTCGATTGGTATCTCTGCCAACTTTACCGATATTAATCAACATGGTGCTGAGTTGAGAACCAACGTCGAGATGGGGACTGATAAGAGAATTGAAGCCGAGCTTTTCTCGCCATTCTTTTCGAGTCAAAAATTGTTCACTTCAGCATCGGTTGTTTATAGCAAAGAGAACCGAAATCTACCGGCAGATATTGATGATATTGAAGAACCGACACTGGACGTAACGAAAGATTATCTCCCAATGACGTATAGTGAATATATCGGTGAACTGGCATTAGGCTATCAACCTACCTTGTGGCAAGAACTGAAATTTGGTCTTCGTTATACTTATGGGGATGTTGAGGTATCTTCGTTACCTTCACTGGGCAGCGGTGGCTTCAAGCGTCTTGGTGGATTTATGGGTTACCGACTGGATACTTTGGATAACTTCAGCTTGCCGACCAAGGGTTACTTTGTCGATTTAGAGTACCTTGTCTCTCATGATGACTTTGAAAATGACAGTTCGCTTGGGGATTCTGATTTAACATCGAATAGTGATACTGTTTATGAGTTTTCAGCAAATTTCATGGCTGCACAAAGTATTGAGAAGCATACTTTAGTCGCAAAGCTGGATTTTGGTATGGTCGAAAGCAAAAATTCTGTTTTTCCCATTGATCCGAAAGAGCTTGGTGGATTCCTGAATTTATCCGGTATTCCAAGAAACAGCCTAATAGGCCAGAACTTAGCGTATAGCAGCTTAACTTATCGATACAAGTGGTTTGAAAACGACTTTGGTTTGTTTGAGTCTCCATTCTATATAGGTGCATCGATAGAACATGGTGGAGTATGGTCTAACAATGAGCTGAGCATTGATGAAGCGCCAATGTTCACGGCTGGTTCAGTTTTTGCTGGAGTAGACTCCCCAATAGGGCCCATTATTCTGGCTTATGGACGAACCGAAGATAACTACGACTCGGTCTACTTAATTATTGGCACGTCTTACAAATAAACATGAGTGGGAGAAGTGTTTAACTGCGTAAATAGGTAAAAATAGTAAGACTTTCGTCTTAACTTGCTATGTTGGTCAAAATGATAAGATTTTAATTTAACGTTAAATTTGCTATTCTACCGCCCACAGTTTGGCCTCTATGACGCCGCTCATCAATACAAATTGAATGACAAAAATGGCAATGGAGAGCCAAGTTTCCAAGGATGTCCACTTCTTTATTTTACTAATAATTATGAAGGTAAGAAGTGAACCGCAATGAGAGGAAAAAGTCGTGCTTGAAGCCTACCGTAAACACGTCGCAGAGCGTGCTGCCGAAGGAGTTGTTCCAAAACCACTAGATGCTGAGCAGGTAGCTGGCCTAGTTGAACTTCTGAAGAATCCACCTCAAGGTGAAGAAGAAATCATTCTTGATCTACTAGAAAACCGCATTCCACCAGGCGTTGATGAAGCTGCTTATGTAAAAGCTGGTTTCCTTACGGCTATCACAAAAGGTGAAGTAGCTTCTCCACTAGTAAGTAAAGAAAAAGCGGCTGAGCTGCTTGGCACTATGCAAGGCGGTTACAACATCGAGTCTCTAGTATCTCTACTTGATGATGCTGAGCTAGCTCCAATCGCTGTTAAAGCACTGTCTCATACTCTACTGATGTTTGATGCGTTCTACGACGTAGAAGAGAAAGCAAAAGCTGGCAATGCTGCTGCACAACAAGTACTTCAATCTTGGGCTGATGCTGAATGGTTTACAGCGAAAGATAAAGTAGCAGAAAAAATCACAGTAAAAGTATTTAAAGTCACTGGTGAAACGAACACCGATGACCTATCTCCAGCGCCAGATGCATGGTCACGTCCTGATATACCAGTACACGCAAAGGCGATGCTGAAGATGGAGCGTGAAGGTATTACTCCTGACGATCAGGGTAACGTTGGTCCAATTACTCAAATTGAAGAACTACAAAAAGATGGCATTCCACTGGCTTACGTTGGTGATGTTGTGGGTACCGGTTCTTCGCGTAAATCAGCGACAAACTCAGTGCTCTGGTTCATGGGTGAAGATATCCCATTTGTACCAAACAAGCGCACTGGTGGTGTTTGTCTAGGTGGTAAAATTGCTCCAATCTTCTACAACACAATGGAAGATTCAGGCGCACTACCTATTGAACTGAACGTACAAGACATGAATATGGGCGATATCATTGATATCTACCCGTACGAAGGTGTTGTTCACAAAAACGGTTCTGTGATTTCAAACTTCGAACTCAGCAAAGTGCTTCTAGATGAAGTTCGTGCTGGTGGTCGTATTCCACTGATCATCGGTCGTGGCCTTACAGGTCGAGCTCGTGATTCTCTTGGCTTAGCTGAAACCGATTTGTTTGCTAAACCAATTGATCCTTCTGCTTCTGATAAAGGCTACACGCTTGCTCAGAAGATGGTAGGTAAAGCATGTGGTGTTGAAGGCGTTCGCGCTGGTCAGTACTGTGAGCCTAAGATGACAACCGTAGGTTCTCAAGATACGACGGGCCCTATGACGCGTGATGAGCTTAAAGATCTTGCATGTCTTGGCTTCTCTGCTGATTTGGTTATGCAGTCTTTCTGTCACACGTCGGCATACCCGAAACCTGTTGATGTAAACACTCACCATACGCTACCTGATTTCATCATGAACCGTGCGGGTGTTTCACTACGTCCGGGTGATGGTGTTATCCACTCATGGCTAAACCGCATGTTGCTTCCTGATACTGTTGGTACCGGTGGTGACTCGCATACTCGTTTCCCACTAGGTATTTCGTTCCCTGCGGGTTCTGGTCTAGTCGCATTCGCGGCGGCAACCGGTGTTATGCCGCTTGATATGCCTGAATCTATCTTGGTTCGTTTTAAAGGTGAAATGCAGCCAGGTATCACGCTACGTGACCTAGTACACGCAATTCCTCTATACGGCATCAAGCAGGGTCTACTGACCGTAGAGAAAGCAGGTAAGATCAACGAATTCTCTGGTCGTGTACTAGAAATTGAAGGCGTTGAACACCTATCTGTTGAGCAGGCATTCGAACTGTCTGATGCATCTGCTGAGCGTTCAGCTGCAGGTTGTACGGTTAAGCTTTCTGAAGAGTCTATCTCTGAGTACTTGAACTCGAACATCGTGATGCTTAAGTGGATGATCGCTGAAGGCTACGGTGACGTGCGTACTATTGAGCGTCGTATTACGGCAATGGAAGAGTGGCTAGCAAACCCTGAGTTGTTGTCTGCTGATTCAGATGCGCAGTACGCTCATGTTATTGAAATTGATCTTGCTGACATCGACCAACCAATCCTATGTGCACCAAACGATCCAGATGATGCTCGTCTTCTTTCTGACGTTCAAGGTACTGAGATTCAAGAAGTGTTCATCGGTTCTTGTATGACAAACATCGGTCACTTCCGTGCAGCAGGTAAGATGCTTGAAGAGTTTAACGGCTCACTAAATACTCGTCTATGGGTGGCTCCGCCAACGAAGATGGATAAAGACCAGCTGACAGAAGAGGGTTACTACGGCATCTTTGGCCGTGCTGGGGTTCGTATTGAAACTCCGGGTTGTTCTCTATGTATGGGTAACCAAGCTCGTGTCGCAGACAAGTCGACGGTAATGTCTACGTCTACTCGTAACTTCCCGAACCGTTTGGGTAATGGTGCGAACGTCTACCTAGCGTCTGCTGAGCTTTCAGCTGTTGGCGCGATTCTTGGCCGCATCCCGACCAAAGAAGAGTACTTAGAGTATGCAGAGAAGGTTAATGCAACGGCTGCTGACACATACCGTTACCTGAATTTCCATAAAATGGGTCAGTACACGGAAAAAGCGGATACAGTTATCTTCCAAGAGCCAGCTTAGTTCCTCGTTATATTTGTAGCTGCAGCGTTGTTGACTGCGTACGTTCACTCTAATCACATAGAGCTTCTATGCTCATAGGGATGAACTTACTTGTCGCCTAGCTGCAACTCCAACTATTTAGAGGAACCCAAATGATAGAGCGTCTACTTCGGTAGGCGTTTTTTTATGTCTGAATCTAGGACGACGAGCGACTCGATCTCTTGATGACTTAGCTATATACTCTCGCCTCATTTTTTACTACCTATTTATTGAGCCTTATTTTTATTAGCGCTTTGGAGTCTTATGGAATTCGAATTTGTTAGAAACACTCTAATGGGTGAATACTATGTGAAATGCAGCATGGGCCATGAGATTGTTGGCCGTTGGCTTCAAGAAGAGATCGGTAAAGATAAGCAGAAATTAGATCATGTGATGGCGCTTATTGATCGCTCCCGACAGGATCTGAGTAATGAGGCGACGCTACTCGGTAAAGAGATCAGCCTAGCGATCAATGAAGATGAAGTCACGATTCAAGAAAACGTACTCGGCCACGAGCAAGAGATGGAAGAAGGCAGTGAGTTTGATTTCTATAACTGTGAAAGCCAGGCAAGCTGTGGAATCGATGATTTCGAGCTACTCATTGATCGTTGGATGGATTTCTTGGGTTACTAGCTGTTTCGGGCTTTTAAGGTTCCCGTTGCCCAAAACTGGAGCAACAATAGCGTTACGCATTAAGATAGTGAAAAGGCTGCACCGCATTGGTGCAGCCTTTTTTGTTATTACGGCCTTGTTTATGTTATCCCCTTTAATATCAATAGTTTAATTTTTTGGCACGCTACTTGGATTGTAATAAGAGAATGAACGGATTACTGAAGAATTTAAGGAACGAATATGAAAATAATAAATGCCATTGTTAAGCCATTCAAATTAGACGATGTACGTGAAGCGCTCTCTGATGTGGGCATTGAAGGTATGACGGTTTCTGAAGTGAAAGGTTTCGGTCGTCAGAAGGGACACACTGAATTGTATCGTGGTGCGGAATACCAAGTTGATTTTCTACCGAAGGTAAAGATAGAGATTGCAACCCAAGCAGAGAATGTTGACCGAGTTGTTGAAGCGATTAGCCAAGCGGCACACACCGGGAAAATAGGTGATGGCAAAATCTTTGTGTATGACCTAAGCCAAGCCGTACGAATTCGTACTGGTGAAATGGATGCTGAAGCACTTTAAAGAATTACAAGGACTGGAGACTTTAATATGGAACTTACAACAACAGTAACGGAACTACGTTACGCACTAGACACTTTTTTCTTCCTCATTTCGGGTGCGTTGGTAATGTGGATGGCAGCAGGCTTCGCGATGTTAGAAGCTGGCTTAGTTCGTTCAAAGAACACCACAGAAATTTTAACTAAGAATATCTGTTTGTACGCCATTGCTTGTACGACTTTCTTAGTGGTTGGCTACAACATCATGTATGTAAACAATGGCGAAGGCGGCTGGTTACCTTCGTTTGGTGCTTTAATTGGTACGCAGGGTGAAGGTGCAGATCACTCTCTAGAGTCTGATTTCTTCTTCCAAGTCGTATTCGTCGCAACAGCAATGTCTGTCGTTTCAGGTGCGGTTGCTGAGCGTATGAAGCTTTGGTCATTCCTAATCTTCTCTGTTGTACTAACAGCGTTTATCTACCCGATGGAAGGTTACTGGACTTGGGGCGGTGGTTTCCTATCTGAAGCGGGTTTCAGTGACTTCGCTGGTTCAGGTATTGTACACATGGCTGGTGCTTCAGCAGCGTTAGCTGGTGTTTTACTATTAGGTGCTCGTAAAGGTAAATACGGGAAAAATGGTGCAATCTATCCAATTCCTGGTTCAAATATGCCACTAGCAACATTAGGTACCTTCATTCTTTGGTTCGGTTGGTTTGGTTTTAACGGTGGTTCTCAACTTATGGTTTCAGATTTTGAGAATGCGACAGCAGTTGGTCAAATCTTTCTGAATACAAATGCGGCAGCAGCAGCGGGTGCCATTGCAGCACTACTAGTATGTAAGACAACTTGGGGTAAAGCAGACCTAACAATGGTACTGAACGGTGCATTAGCTGGTTTAGTTGCTATTACGGCAGATCCACTATCTCCTTCTCCATTATTTGCGGTCGCTATTGGTTCAGTATCTGGTGCATTAGTGGTATTCAGTATCATTGCTCTAGATAAAGCTAAGATTGATGATCCTGTAGGTGCTATCTCTGTACACGGTGTGTGTGGTTTCTTCGGCCTAATGGCTGTGCCACTAAGCAACGCTGATGCAACATTTGGTGCTCAACTACTGGGTGCTGCAGTCATCTTTGCTTGGGTATTCGGTGCGAGCCTAGCGGTATGGGCTGTGCTTAAAGCAACAATCGGCATTCGCGTCACTGAAGATGAAGAACTTGAAGGTATGGACATGCACGATTGTGGTGTAGGCGCTTACCCAGAGTTTGTATCAGTAAAGTAAGAGCAGCAGTAACCGCCTGATCTGAAAAGTTAAGCTGTAAAGTAAAGCCCTTCAACTCATGGTTGTAGGGCTTTACTATTTATAGTCGCCTGGCTCAGGCTGTGATATATCAAGCGAGGCTAAGTGTTTAACTAGAAATTGTGATGAGAATGGTTGTAATATATTGTTACAAAAGTGCGAGTTTTAAGATGCTGAACGGAGTGTTTTTTTGTCGGTCGTCATTGTAATTATGTTATTGATGAATATAATAACGCAACTGATAGACATTATCATTTCGATATAAAGGACTTTACAATGAAGAAACTGCTAACACTTTCAGCTCTAGCGTGTAGTGTAATTGCTCCGACAGCAATGGCTGCGGAAGAAGTAAATGTGTACTCTTACCGTCAACCTTTCCTAGTTGAGCCAATGTTCAAGGAATTCACGAAAGAGACTGGCATTAAAGTAAACGTTAAGTTTGCTAAAAAAGGTTTAGCAGAGAAGTTAGCTCAAGAGGGTGAATACAGCCCAGCTGACGTTGTATTAACTGTCGATATCAGTCGTCTATCTGAACTTACTAAACAAGATCTGGTTCAATCTGTTGAAAGTGATGTACTGGAAAAGAACATTCCCGCTCAATACCAAGATACTGCTAACGAGTGGTTTGCTCTAACAACTCGTACACGTAGCGTTTATTCTTCGCGTGACCGTGTTGGTCGCCTAGGTGAAGAGTTCACTTATGAAGATTTAACTAAGCCTGAATTTAAAGGTAAAATCTGTACACGTAGCGGCAAGCATCCATACAATGTTTCTCTAGTATCTTCAATGATCGCTCATAAAGGTGAAGCTGAAACGAAAGAATGGCTAGAAGGCGTAAAAGCAAACCTAGCTCGTAAGCCTCAAGGCAACGACCGTGCGCAAGTTAAAGCAATCAAAGAAGGCCTGTGTGACGTTGCTCTTGGTAACAGCTACTACCTAGGTAAGATGATTAACGATAAAGAACAAAAAGCTTGGGCTGATGCGGTTTATATCAACTTCCCTAACCAAGAAACAACAGGTACTCACGTAAATATCTCTGGTATGGCAATGGCTAAATTCTCTCCAAATAAAGAGAATGCCGTTAAGCTGATGGAATTCCTTTCTGGTAACACAGCACAAGGAATGTATGCAGAAGTAAACTATGAATACCCAGTTAAAGTCGATGTGAAGCCTTCTGAACTTGTTGCTTCATGGGGTGAATTCAAAGCGGATACTATTTCTCTAGACCAAATTGCTGACCACCACGCGGCTGCAATCAAGCTATTAGACGAAGTTAAGTTCGATCTATAACTTATTCTTGTAGGCTTTTGCCCGCAAAAAATCACAACCCCAAGTCGCCACTTTTTGGCCACTTGGGGTTGTTTGTTTTTTGAAAGTCACTTTTTGATACAAAGCTCGCCGTTAATCCTCTGAGTTATGAGCATCTCACCTTGAAGTCATTACAGTATATGGGTATAAATACCCCCACCATTAAAAGGATATGAGATGTATTTGCAAATGCATTTGTGTTTCATTAAGCCTCGTTGTAGTTAGGCGATGAAAGAGAAGAATTATTTATGGAACACCAGCAGCGTCATCATTGCTGTATTGCTGGTTTTACCTGTCTTAGCGATTTTTACGACTGCTGTAGGAGAAACTGATGAGCTGTTTTCTCATCTGATATCTACAGTGATGCCCACCTATGCCTATAATACGGTGGTTTTAGTCATAGGAACCATGTTCCTGTCTTTAGTTTTTGGTATTCCGTCGGCTTGGGTTATGGCAATGTGCCGTGTTCCGGGTGAGCGTGTTTTGCAATGGGCACTCGTACTACCATTAGCAATGCCTGGCTATATTATCGGCTATATCTTTACCGACTGGTTCGATTTCGCCGGGCCTATTCAGATCCTATTACGGGATTTGACTGGATGGGTACCCGGAGAGTATTGGTTTCCAGATATCAGAACCTTGTCGGGCGCTATTATTGTTCTATCTCTCGTCCTTTATCCTTATATTTATTTGTTGTGCCGTGCAGCATTCATGGAACAAAATGTATCTCTATTGCAGTCGGCTCGGTTGCTTAAATGCTCGCCTTGGGAGAGTTTTCGCCGTATTTCATTACCGCTTGTTCGACCATCAATGGCGGTAGGGTTGTCTCTTGTTGCGATGGAAACCATCGGTGACTTCGGTACTGTAAGTTACTTTGCTGTTAACACACTAACGACTGCGGTTTACGATACTTGGTTGGGCTATTCGAGCCTAACAGCCGCTGCAAAAATATCGGCAATCATGTTGGTGATCGTCATTCTCTTATTGAGTACCGAGCGATATAGCCGTCGTAAACAGAAACTGTTCCAGAATCAATTCAGCAGTCGTGAAGACTTTCGCTACGATCTTTCCGGTTGGAGAAAGTGGTTGGCACTGTTCTGGTGTTGGGGATTAGTGTGCGTTGCATTCTTGTTCCCTCTTGGCCAGTTAATGATCTATGCCTACAAATATTTTGCACAAAGTTGGACGCCTGAATTCAGAGAGTACGCCGTTAATAGCCTTTATGTGTCTGTAGTTGCGGCTATTATTGGCGTTATCATTGCGATGATTGTGAATTTTAATCAGCGTGTTAGCCCAAATAAGAAAAACCAGGCTTACATGAGACTTGCTTCAATGGGTTATGCCGTTCCAGGCACCGTGTTAGCGATTGGCGTGATGGTACCTGTGTTGTTTATGGATCACTTGGTCAATGACATCGCAAAAGTGATGGAGTGGGGGCGACCAGGACTTATTTTCTCAGGTTCCATGTTCGCGCTTATCTTTGCCATGGTGGTGCGTTTTTCGGCGGTTGCCATTGGCAGTATCGAAAGCAGCTTGAGTAAAGTATCTCCTTCATTGGATATGGCTTCTAAAACCATGGGTTGTAATACCAACCAGATGTTACGTCGTGTTCATTTACCTTTGATTAAACGCGGCGCGTTGATCGCAGGTTTATTGGTGTTTATCGAATCAATGAAAGAACTAAATGCGGCATTGTTGTTACGTCCTTTCAATTTCGAAACATTGGCGACTTATGTTTATAACTATGCCTCAGACGAACACCTAGAGTTAGCGGCGATGCCTGCTGTATTATTGGTGTTGGTGGGTTTAATTCCTCTGATCATCGTAAACCGTTCCTTGGAGCAGAAACACTAATGAGTTGTGCATTATCAATTAAAGAGCTGACGTGTAAGTATGAGTCGCAAACCATTTTGGAAGCGCTTTCTTTAGAAGTGGAGCATGGTGAAATTGTTTGTCTGCTTGGTGCCAGTGGCTGCGGAAAAACCACCTTGCTTAAGGCGATCGCGGGTTTACTTCCATTGAGTAGCGGCGTAATGAGCTTAAACTGTCAAACCATCGATGATGGTGAGAGTTGGTTACCACCAGAACAACGAAACATTGGTATGATTTTCCAAGATTACGCCTTGTTCCCGCACTTGACGGTTAACCAGAATGTCGGTTTTGGCTTGAAAGGTCTCTCTGAGCATCAAAAGAAAGAGAAGGTCCAAGAGATGTTGGAGTTGGTTCATTTAGATGAATTCGGTGACCGATATCCACACCAACTTTCAGGTGGTCAACAGCAGCGTGTTGCGATTGCGCGCTCTTTGGCTTATAAGCCAGATCTATTGTTGTTGGATGAACCTTTCTCGAACATTGATACTCAAGTGCGTCATGAGTTGATTTCTCAGATTCGTAAGATTTTTAAGAAGCAGGGTGTCACAGCAATCTTCGTAACTCACAGCCGTGAAGAAGCGTTCGCATTTGCAGATAAGATGGCAGTAATGAACCATGGTGTGATTGAACAGTATGGTTCGGCATCTGAGTTATATTTCCATCCTTCGAGTAAGTTCGTTGCAGACTTTTTGGGCGGTGGTAGCTACCTTAATGCACAGCGTATTTCAGAGCATGAATTTGAGACCAGTTTGGGTATGGTTGAAGCCAAACCGCAAACGGAGATCGAATTCGGCAGTGCGTGTGAGCTTCTGCTAAGACCTCAGCATATACAAGCAAGTTACGAGCAAGATAGTGCTATTTCGGTGCTAGAACAGCAATTTATGGGCGATCACTGTCGTTATGTCATCGAAGCGCATGGTCAGAAGTTATTAGCAACTTCATCAGAAGCACTTGAAGTGGGTATGCCGGTCAACGTAAAAGTCGATACCAAAGGCGTATTGGCTTTTTAAA
>NZ_JAPPTM010000012.1:0-126448 GCF_027587105.1 Vibrio sp. RW | reverse complement strand
ATTAGCATCTATATCCTACTCATCTTATTTTATTTCAATAGAAGACCTATTTTTATTACCCAGCATCCTGCTACTCATAACTTTTCTTCCATTAAGGTATATCTATACATGCAGTTGTAACTCACCTCTAATAACTACAGTAACTTATTTAATATTGATGTATTTATCTTCTATTTTAACTTTTTTAATAGGGAGAACCGGATTCAGCTATCACTTACTTCTGAGCGCTAATTTAACCTTGTTCTTTATGTTTTTATTGATGTATTTATCAATAAAAAATTTACGTAGCAAAGGAAGATTCAAAGATATAATACCACTATCTTTAGCCATTTTTTCCCTTGCTTATTTACATAGCATGAGTTATTACAATGTCCTGCCAAGCAGTGATTTATCTATCAACCACAAAAATATGGACAGCTTAATTAGTATAGTTTTGGATAACGAAGAAAACCGTCATTTATCACCTCTATTTGATTCAATAGCATTGTCTTCCAATCCTCAAGATAAAGTATTCGCAATAACAACAACACTTTACCCTATAAATTCGATAGCTAGGCATAGCCAGTTGCAATGGGTTAACAAGTTTCCTGCGATGTGGTCATTACCTAACCATGTTAATAGTGAGAATGAGGAAAGCAGGGATGTTTTAAAACTAGTTATAGAATCTATAAAAAATGACATCGTGTCTAATTCCCCTGAAATAATAATCATAGAAACAAGTGAAGAACTTAAAAGACTACCTTCAGGGTTTTCATTTATAGGCTTCATTAGGACAAACTCTGTAATCTCTGAAGAATTAAATAAATACGAAATATTTGATACGATCATGATTAGAAAATACAAGGATATGGAGTTTACAATCTATAAAAGGATTTTAGATGAGTAAAATCATAAGCATAATATGCCCTGTATTTAACGAGGAAAATAGTCTACGTCCTTTTACATCAGAAATATCAAAAATTTTTGATCAATTAGATTATGACTTCGAGATAATATTTATCGATGATGGGTCTATTGATTCGACTTTAATAAAAATAAAACGAATTAAGGAAGAATATAACAACATTGAGTTTATATCCTTCACTAGAAACTTTGGTAAAGACGCAGCACTGACAGCAGGACTCAATTACGCTAAAGGGGACGCCGTAATACCTATGGATGTTGACCTGCAAGATCCACCCAATATAATTCCAAAAATGATCGAACTATGGCAATCAGGTAAAGACATAGTACTCGCTAAGCGAGGTAATCGATCAAAAGATTCTTGGCTTAAAAGAAACTCAGCAACCTTCTACTATTACTTAATGGACAAGGTCGGAGACCAGCACCTTCATTCAAATGTTGGGGATTTCCGATTAATGAGTAAACATGTTGTTGCCGCTATCAACACCTTAGAAGAACGCTCCCGATATATGCAAGGGTTATTATCATGGGTTGGTTACGATGTCGCTATTATTGAATTTGACAGAGTAGAGCGCCACTCTGGAAATACAAAATTCAATTATACAAAGCTTATCTGTCATGCTTTAGATGGCCTAACCAGCTTCAGTACCGTTCCGCTGCGATTTTGGGGGTTTCTTGGGTTTGTTTTTTCCAGTATCGCTTTTATATATGGAGGATATATTACTCTGTACACCCTCATTACGGGTGGTGATACAGATGGTTTTGCTTCCATATTTGTTGCGATTGTATTTTTTGGTGGAGTTCAGTTGATTAGTATAGGGGTTCTCGGAGAATACATCGGTCGAATCTATATGGAGACCAAATCTAGGCCAATATACCTAATAAAAGCTAAGACGATTAAGAAAAAATAAAGGTGGTTCTATTTTCTTCGGAGAGATGAAGTAATAAAACAGAACTAAAGCGCTCCCTAACAGAAGGCAACGCTAACTTATGATGTTACGAAAAACTTAGCGCTTAGTAGACTGCTTTTTCAACTCAAAATCGAACTCATCAGGGAACAAGATAACCCCTTCTTCTTGCTCGTTCGGGAACACCACAACAGCAAGTTCATCCTCTTCTAAACCGTTAGTCCAACGGCTATGCCATTTATTCAACGAGATAGACTCAGGTTTGCATTCAGACCAATCGCCCGTTGCCCAAGACTCAGCAAACTCTTGATTTGGCCATACTGGAACACAGTCTTCATCTTCTGTGTTTAGCATTACACAACCGTGTTCATCGGTTAAGATCCATACTTCACGGTTTGCTACGATTTCTTTCACACAGTATTTAAGGCGTTCCTCACCCGTATACTTATTAATTTCAGCGATTTTTTTATCGTCTAGCTGTGTAGTCATCTTAATTTCCTACGTTAGTCAGTAACTTTGTTCATTTTATGCTGAGTAGTATTAACTTCAAATATTTCTATTGAGAAGAAAGGCTACTTCAAAGAAAAACGCCTGCTAAATAAGCAGGCGTTTGTTATTTAAGTGACTTGATTAAACAAGCTCACCTTGTAGCCAAGGCCAGCCTTGCTTCTTACGGCTTAGTGTATTTTCCATCATCAATATGCCGTCTTTCTCGTGCTTAACCAATTTCTCAGCCCACTCACCTTTGTAAAGAAGGCGAGTTTGCGCAGTAGTGATGTCCGTTAGCATTACCGCAGCAAATGCTAGACCGGCTTTCTCACAACGCTCTTCAAGATCTGCTTCTAGAGCTTCGATCATACCGTCTACTTGCTCAAGAGTCGCAAGTTCAACTTGACCAACAACAACATCGCGGCCGTTGAATGGGTAGCCTTTAAGGTCTTTCTCTACTAGCTCTGCAGCAGATAGGCCTTCGATGTTTGTCTTAGCGATTAGAAGTGCTTTGATGAATGCATCAACGTCTTCTACCCCTGCGATTTCAGCAAGTTCAGCAACCGCGTCTTTGTCTTTTTGAGTACATGTTGGAGAAGCGAAACCAACGGTGTCTGAAAGAATTGCAGACATCATTAGCTTAGCGATTTGTTGAGAGATAGCGTGACCTTCAATCTTGAACATGTTGAAAAGTACAGTGTTTGTACAACCAACAGGCCAGATCCAAGCTTCCATAGGGTTAACTGTCATCACGTCACCTAGACGGTGGTGATCGACAATACCTACGATCTCTGCATCAGCAACATCGTCTGGTGCTTGCGCTAGATCTGAGTAGTCAACTAGCCAGATTTTCTCACCAGCAACAGAAGTACGAAGCTCTGGCTTTTCAGCACCAGCGACTTCTAGAATGTGTTGAGTTTCGCGGTTGATCTCGCCTTGGCGAATTGGTGTCGCTTCCTCGCCACGAGCTTTAAGAAGCTCTGTTGCAACTAACGCACTACAAATACTGTCACTATCAGGGTTTTTGTGACCAACAACTAAAATCATGTTTCTTCCTATTACACTAACAATTATGACTCTACCTTTAGAGCCTCTCTTTATTAGCCATACTTTACCTCATTTTTTTAGATTGGTCATGTTTCCTAGGTTTAGCCAATGGTATCAATAGATAAAAAAAACAACAAACGCAATTGATAATTATTATCATTCGTATATATTTATATTAGGCCACTAATTTTGGGTAACACCTATGGATCGACTAATCTCTTTTTTGCCAAGCAGTCGTGCTTCGAAAACAACTCAGTTTTCACTGTCATTTAAGCGACTGCTACTGCCTATATCACTTGCCGCCCTAGTTGCAGCTCCAGCCACACGAGACTTGACAGTCACTACCCTGTCAGACGCGTTTTGGGCCGTGTCTTGTTATGTCGCTTTAACCTTGGCTATTTACCACTGGTTAAGCCTTTACATCAACAAAGACAACGTCTTCAATAAGCTCGTACATCAATCTCGTTCGAATCAAGTGGTGTTTGCTGCGCTAATGGGTGCATTGCCTGGTTGTGGTGGTGCGATAGTCGTTACTACGCAATTTATATCCGGCAAGCTCGGGTTTGGTGCGGTTGTTGCTGTTCTTGTCTCCACCATGGGCGATGCCGCCTTCTTGTTGATAGCAAGTGAACCCAAAACCGGTTTAGCCATGATGGCAATGGGCGTGATTGTCGGTACAGCGTCAGGCCGAATCATTAACCTGTTCCATGCGGATGATTTTTTACGTCCAAAACAGGCTGAGCAAAATGAAGCCGTTCGCTGTTGCTCATCTCAATCCCAAGGCAAAGAAGCCGTTTCTAAAAAGGCGATCAACCTGCAAGGCTACCTATGGTCGGTGCTGATTATTCCCGGCGCTGCAGTGGCTCTACTTGGCTCTTTTCAAGTGGATGTCAACGAGTTACTCGCGTTGCCTGAAATGTCGATGGAATGGGCGGGAACAATTTTACTGATTAGCTCAATGTTTCTATGGGGACTGACTCGTGAAATTGAAGATTACCAATCAGCCGTCAGTGAAGATGAGAAGTGTGTAGGCTCTCATCCACTGCAGAAAACTGCTCAAGACACCAATTTCGTAACAGCTTGGGTTGTGGTTGCCTTTCTTTTCTTTGAATTTGGCTCAGTGCTAGCAAATGTAGATTTTGCGACGCTTTTCTCAAGTTGGGGGATCATGCTCCCCCTGGCGGGCGTATTGATGGGATTACTACCGGGCTGTGGACCGCAATTATTGGTCACTAGCTTGTACCTTTCCGGCGCACTGCCACTTTCGGCTCAGGTTGGTAATGCGATTTCAAATGATGGTGATGCGCTATTCCCTGCGATTGCCATGGCACCTAAAGCAGCGCTTATCGCGACGGTGTACTCCAGTGTCCCCGCTTTGATTTGTGCATACGGTTATTGGTTTATGTTCGAACTTTAGGTTTACGTTCGAAGCTTAGGTTTATCTTCAAGGTTTTAGCTTTACTCCATAGGTTTCTATTAGGTCGGCACTTTGTATCGGCCTTTTTGTTTCCATCTGCCTAAGCCCTTACAACAGGTTCTTTGTACATTCCCTTCATGCTTCTACAGCCTACCTCAAACAGCACGTTACAGCCTATCTCAAAAACGCCCCTCTTGGCGCTATTACAATGCTTAGTTAGAAATCCCAACGATGTATACTAGAAAAACAAAAAGCCCCTGTAAGAACGCTTACAGGGGCTTTAATTCAAGCTTCAATCTCTGCTCTTAATCGAGAAGCTTAAGCGACTTCGATTGGACCACCGAATGAAGTGACTGGAGGCAGTTTGCCTTGGAACTTTTCGAAGTTAACCAAACACGTGTTTGCTGACGTTGCTTGAGCAAGTTCAGACGTACCAATATCTTGAGTTAGAGTGTTTGGATCGCCGTATGTATCTAGTGCGCCCACTTTCTCGTTGATTGGGCCGTACCAAGCACCTTCTTCGATACGTACAACACCAGGGGCATAGCTATCCATCAGAACAGCACCTGCTAGTAGTTGACCACGGTCGTTGAACACACGTACTACGTCACCATTTTTGATGCCTTTTTTCTTGGCATCTGTTGGGTTGATGTAGATTGGCTCACGGCCTTGTACCGCGTAAGTCGCACGCCACTCTTCAGATTCACACATCTGAGAGTGAAGACGCTTATCCGGGTGACAAGATTGTAGCCAATACGGGTGTTTTTCAGAACCTGGACCACCGTGTGAACGTTCCGATTTCTC
Organism: Vibrio sp. RW; assembly: GCF_027587105.1. NCBI lineage: Bacteria > Pseudomonadati > Pseudomonadota > Gammaproteobacteria > Vibrionales > Vibrionaceae > Vibrio > Vibrio sp. RW. Next base: position 120,880 of record NZ_JAPPTM010000012.1, on the reverse strand, counting down.
AAACCACATTGGGTGTTCTTGACAGTGCTCGTAACCCATATTGCCAACAGTGCGACTTGTAATTTCAATGAAGCCAGAAGGTGTACCTAGAGCATTGATCTCAGGATCTTCACGGAATGAAGCGTGACGAGTCCATGGCTGACCTTTACCGAAGTCTAGGAAACCTTTTTCCCAGAACTCAGCAAATTCAGGCATTTCGAACTTACCTTCATTTGAAGCGCGACAGTCGTCGTACAGAGATTTAACCCACTGCATCTCGTCCATACCACGTGTGTAATCGTCGTAACGCCCCCAACGCTTAGTCAGGCTAGACATGATCTCGAAGTCAGTCTTAGACTGGAACAGAGGATCCACTAGCTTGTGCATTGCGATCAAACCACGGCCAGAATACGCGCCGTAGCCATCGATATCGTTACGTTCCCACTGAGTACATGCTGGAAGCACGATATCAGAGTGACGACAAGTTGCAGTCCAAGCGAAATCAACAGCCACTACAGTTTGTAGGCTCTTGAATGCTTTACGCATCTTGTTGCGATCTTGGTGGTGGTGCCACGGGTTGTTACCACTGAATACCATCATCTTAATATCTGGTAGCGTTACAGTAGAGCCGTTCGCTTTGATCTTCTTACCTGGCTCTAACAAGCTATCTACCCAGCGAGCAACCGGAATTACGCGGCTATAACCGTTGTAATCTGTATTGGTATGCTTAGGCGATTGACCTTGATCGATGTTCAAAGGGAATGAACCCGGAGCAGCGAAACCAGTTGAAGATACACCGATACCAGAATAGTGGTGACCGTAAGAGATACCACCGCCTGGAAGACCAATTTGGCCAACCATTGCTGCAATAACGGCACACATCCAGTAAGGCTGCTCACCGTGTTCTTGACGTTGGATACTCCAACCAACAAGAATCTGTGTACGACCGTTAACCAGCATCTTAGCGAAATCACGAATTGAGTCCGCGCTTGCGCCACAGATAGCGGAAGCCCATTCCGGAGTCTTCTCAACTTTATCTTTCGTTTCACCTTGAACGTACTTGATGAAGTCTTCAAAACCTAGACAGTAAGTATCGATGAACTTCTTGTCGTATAGGCCTTCGTTGTAAAGAACGTGAGCAACACCCAGCATGAACGCCACATCAGTTTGTGGGTTGATGTACATTTGCTCGTTTTCTAAGTAACGGCCTGTTTTATTTTGAACAGGGTCAACAGAAACAACGTTGATCTCTTTCTTAGCAACTTTCTCTTTCAGCTGTTCTAGGTATGCGAACGACTCGTGAGTCTCACATGTCCAACCTACTTGCAGGTTTTTCACTGGATCGTTACCCCAAAGAACAATGTTGTCACTGTTTTCTAGGATGAGTTCCCAAGATGTCCCTTGCGCGTAAACTTCAGTAGAACCTAGCACGTAAGGCATGATCGTTTGACCAGCACCTGTTGAGTAGTCACCGATTTTCTTCACAGAGTAACCGTGAAGTGCCATTGCACGTTGCATGTGGTTAGTACAACTGTGGAACTGACCTGTTTGCCTCCAACCAGTTTGACCAGTGTGAAGTGCCCATGGACCGTAATCTTTCTGTACGCGCTCTAATTCGCGGTAAACAAGGTCCAGTGCCTCCTCCCAAGTCACACGAATAAAGCGGTTGTTACCACGCGTGTCTGCGCTGTACTTGTGCTTCTTCAACCAATCTAGGCGAACCATTGGGTAACGCACACGTGATGGGCTGTAGATAATACCTTTGATACCTTTCAACATCTCCGTTGGATGTTGATCGATTTCGAGAGGCTTAATTTCTTGTACTTTACCCGCATAAACACGAGCTCGGAATGCCCCCCAATGAGAACCAGAGACTTTCCACGTACCATCAGTTTCTGCTGCTGAAGCCGACGCTGACGCCAATAAGCTTGGGCCAATAACAGATGCCGCACTTGTAGTAGCGACACCTTTCAGAAAACTTCTTCTTGTAATTGCCATTGTGTTACTCCAATTGACGTCTTATTAGTGATGGCCTTCAGAAAAATCTGATGAGTGCTTCTGTAGATACTTAAGAACAAGTGCTTCTGTATCGGTATCGAAGTTAACGAATGCGATCATACCATCTAGCATGCCTACCCAACTGTTAGCACTAAAGTGAGCTTCATCGGGTTGTGAGTGACAAGTTGAGCAGTTGGTTTGATACGCTTGACCAGCAGCGTTCCAGATTGGCCCGAAATCATCAACCATAGACTCTTTCTTCATCCAAAGTGCTAGGTTAACTTCCTCCCACGGTAGGCCCGTTAGCTCATCTTCTTTCTTCTCACCAACAGTGATTACGTCACTTTGTGAGACATCTTTCGTCAAGATCGCGGTTGAGATGTTCATACCGAAGTCTTCTTGGATGACACGCCCGAAGCCCTTGGCTTTACGCCAACCGTCGATTTGAATCTTGATCATGTCGCCTTTTTCATCGATCACGGCTACTTTACTCGCTGGGCTGAGCAGGCCCGCTTCAACTTCAGCCGTTTCATCCGTGTACATTGGAAGGTGACGGATTGAGATAACCTCATTACCTTCAGAGTAAGACGTGCTACCCGCAACTTGCTCAAGCTCACCAACGATACCACTTGCCGATTCCATATCTAATGGAAGGTTGTGTGCAATACCTTTGTGACAATCAACACAGCTTTGATCACGCTCAGCGGCGTTCTTCATTTGGATGCGCGCTGTTGGGCGCATGTTGTCGAAATCCATTGAATCGTAGTTGTGACAATTTTTACACTCTAGAGATTTGTTCGAAGAGAAACGATCCCATTCGTGTTTAGCCAGTTCGATACGGCGAGCTTCAAATTTCTCAGGGGTATCTAGGTCACCAAATACCTGAGCGAAGACTTCTTTAGATGCTTGCATCTTACGAGCAATTTTTGCTGTCCATTCATGTGGAACGTGACAGTCAGGGCAGGTGGCACGTACACCAGATGTGTTTTTCCAGTGAACGGTTTCTTGCAGTTCTACGTACACATTGTCGCGCATGGTGTGACAGCTTATACAGAATTCTTCTGTGTTCGTTGCTTCTAACGCAGTATTAAAACCACCCCAAAAAATAACACCGGCGATAAAGCCACCCATAGTTAACACACCAAGACTGATGTGTACTGCTGGGCGAGTCATTGTGCGCCATAATTTCACTAAAAATGATTTCATGTTTAGCTCTCTTAAATATTGATTTCAAAAATGTTGTTACTAGAGGGCATTACATGCCGCCATGAGCACCAGGAGGTCCGAATACAAACACTTGCAATGCCCAAACTAGGAAGCCATAACCGCCTACAAAAGCCACACTTAATATTGGAAAGAGAACCACCGCGATGAAGAGGAAAGACTTCCACTCCAACGAGCGTTTTTCGCCAGTTTTAATTTTATTAACATCACTCATACATTTTGCCTATTTTGTATCTAGTAATTTCGAGTAGCCCATTCTAAGAAGCTAAAGTTATTGCGTATCTAACAACAAATCTTAAACCATACATAAAGTAGGGTTCAATCAAATACCCCCTTATTACCCTTGATAATCAATACTTTTTTGAGCTCATCCAAACTTGTTTTTAGTTAATTAAAGTTATTAAAAAGTATTAACAAATATGAAAAATTAAGCATGTGTTAGATTTGTTAAATGCCAACAATTAAGAAACCAAATCATAAGAGCCATTAACAAACCACCTATTAAGTAGTCGCTAAAAAAGCCTAAAACGACCCATGTTTTGTACTTTGCTTGTTAAATAATTGAGCTATTTTAATCGATAGATTTGAAGCTGAAATGCATCATTTGACACTTTCAGATATGATGGAGGCCCACTTAAAAGGAAGTATTATGCAAGACGTTATTGATATATCTTGGTGGCAGTTGTTGCTATTCAGTTTACTTCTCATACTACCCACTGCCATCAATCAAAAGCTGAGACTCGGTCTAGGCAAAGAGGCAACTATTAGTATTACTCGGATGGTTGTGCAGCTATTTCTTGTCGGTCTTTACTTAGAGTATTTGTTCACTTTAAACAGCTTGTGGATCAATTTGTTGTGGTTACTCGTTATGATCGTAGTGGGAGCGAGCTCGATTGTTGAAAAGTCGAAGCTACCTAAGAACCTACTTTTAGCACCGGTCATTGTGAGCCTTACGCTCACCTGTGTTCCTATTGTCTTGTTTATTTGCTTTTTCATCATTCAGCCGACACCTGTTTTCAACGCGCAATACCTTATCCCCATTGCTGGTATGTTATTGGGTAATAGTTTAAGCAGTAATATAGTGGCATTGCAGAATTTGTTTGGTGCTTTTGAAACGCAGAAATCAGAATATGAAGCGGCAATCGCATTAGGCGCGTCTCCAACCTATGCTGCTGCACCTTTTGTGCGCAATGCGATACAGAAAGCGATGTCTCCAATTATGGCCTCTATGGCGACCACAGGCTTAGTGACACTACCTGGAATGATGACAGGTCAGATTTTGGGTGGCGCTTCGCCAATGATCGCGATTAAATATCAACTGATGATCATGCTGGCGATTTTCGTGATGATGAGCTGCTCTCTGGCACTGGCTCTTCACCTTTCATTGAAGACTACTTTAACAAAAGAAGGTCGAGTCCTTGCTCAGGTAAAGCCAGAGCACTGACCTCCCCCCAACCAAGAAACTGGTTACTCACTGAATTTGATACAGGTTATCCACAGAAAATGTGGATAACCAAAAACACCACGATCCTTTTTTGTCCATTTTAACCACTGGAAAGATCATTGTTATTGAACCTTGCTTGATTTCAAAGACATATGTCCACATCTTGATTAACGCTGTTAAGTCTTTAAATGATCATTAGAGAAATAAAGAAGTAGGTTTTCCACAAATAAAAAAGCGCCATTAGGCGCTTTCAACTCAATCACAACAAATATACAAAATTAGTTATGCTAAACCGAAGGCTCAATCTCTTCTTCTGATGATTGCTCTAAAGCCGCATCTTCAAGATTAGATTCAACGTTAGAAGGTACTACGTCAGCATCGCTTTCATTGGCCATTTTACCACCTAAGCTTTTCAAACTGTCCACCAACTCTTCCAAGCTTTTTATATGATCATCACTTTTGGTAATCTGCTCATCTAATAGCTCATTATGTTTGGTCGCCTCAGACAGTTGTTGTACCTGCTGCTGATTCTGACTTTCTAACTTAGCTAACTGCTCGGTCAAAGCTTCGATCTCAGATTTCAACAACGAGGTCATGTCTAAGCTCTTTAGTGCTTTAACGCTCTCTACAATCTTCTGAGATTGTTGACGCAACCCAACATCGCGGTAATCTTCATCATTCACTACTTGTGAAATGCTTAATAGCTGATTCTCAGCATTCAAAACGGATTGTTCGAACTTATCCCCTTTCACGCTCGCAAGCATTTTTACTTCATGAGCGACACTGCGCACGTGGTTCAACTCAAACTCCGCAGCGTGAACCGCGTCTTCAATGATAGACTTTTCACGTGGGCTTGCTTTCACTTGATTTTCGGCCAACACGATTCGAGAAGTCGCTTTAGCAAACGTTAATGGAACAACGTCATCAAAGTCTTCATCCTCTAAGAACTCTAATTCGTCCTTCAAAGGTTCGATGTATTTCTTATGCGCGACTTTTATTTCTAATAAGCGAGCATTATTGAGAAATTCCACCTGCGCTTCTTGAGCGTCTTCAAGTTCATCAACGAGTACGTATTCAAATAATTCGCTGTATTCTGAATACAACGTCTTATAGCGCGATGTAAACATGGTATCTGCACCAAGAAACTTAAGGTACTCCATTTGCGCTATCGAATCGGCAAGTACTCGATCCGCTTTTGTCTTTAATACTAAAATCGAGTCATAGTTTGATTTGATCACAGCAATTTTTTCATCAAAAGCTTCGGCATACGTTAAACTCGAAAAAATCGAATAACTCTGAGTGAGCCGAGACTTGTCTTTCAGTAGGTCCGCATAAATGCTTTCAGCATCATCCCATGCGTCTAACAGTTCATTGTAATTCTCTGGAGCATAGAGAGACAACTGCGCATAGTCTTCAAGCTTCGCTTCCCACTCGGAGTAAACGCTTTCGACAGAATGAAAAGAACGGATCTCGACTGTTGACCCATTATTGTTGTTTGTGGTTTGATTCGCTTCTGTCTGCTCGGAAGGTGTACTCTGACACCCTGCGATAGCAAATAGCATACTAACAACTAATGCTACTTTGTTCGCTCTCACTGATGCATATCCTTTTTTATACAATATTCGCTCAATGCAATATATTTCTAGCCTCAATATATTACAACCACTTAGCAATAAACATCACCGATGACTCAACCGAGCAAAAATAACCCAACATCACCAAAACAAACCCATCAATCGGCGATTAATCACCCAATTTCGTGTCACTTATCAATTCTTTTTATTTACTATTGATTGAGCTGAGAATGCGCACTAAGGTGAGGATAGAGAACGTTATCAATATAGGTTAATTATGAAGTACAACGCTGAACATATTGCTGATTTAAACCTCCTTCTTCAATTTGATGTAAGTAGCGCCGCTACTGGTATTAAAGTTCATCAAGAGGCTGCTCAAGAAACTCAAGACGCCGTTAAGCGTCTATTCGAAAAGAATCTTTGTACTCAACCAGACGGCGGTTACCTAACTGATGAAGGTATTGAGATGGCTGAGCGCGCAGACAAACTCATTCGCGTACTAAACTAAAGCTCCATTGTTCCAATAAAAACTCCACTTGCCTCGGCCGTGGAGTTTTTTCATTTTTGGGCAAAGGTTTGTTAGGCTTATACCAATCACAGTAATTGACTAAGTAGCAATAGCGTACGAACAAGCTTGGTGACCCGTTAGTTACTACGGTTGATATTATTGTAAATCCATAACTTACAGTTGTGAGGAACACATGGCTTCTATATTTATAGTCGGTGCGGGATGGGTAGGTGCACCTTTATCTGAGCATCTAGAGAAACATGGTAACCGAGTGGTGGTTACGAAAACGACCCAAGCAGGAGCTGACGCGATTGGCCGCGAGCGTATTCCATGTGAAGTATTTCGGTTTGACTCATCACAGGCAGAGCAAACTGTCGTTCAACTTTATTCGCTGTTACTCGAAAATAATGCCGAGATTGTGATTGGTAGCTTCCCTCCTGGCTTTAGAAAAGGCGCAGGCCAACAGTATGCCGATTACTGGAAACAGCTAACCAAAGCTTGTCAGAAGGCAAACGTTAAGAAGCTCATTATGGTTAGCTCAACAACGGTGTACCCAACCAAACCTGGGGTATTAAAAGAGGAAGATGCCTCACTCACCCTTGCCATTTCAGACGACGAACAAACGTATTCGTTTTCCGATAACGCACGAGTTATGCTGCAAGCGGAACAATTGGTGATAGATTCCAGGATCGACTACACCATTTTACGTTTTAGTGGGTTGATTGGGCCTAGTCGTCATCCATCAAGGTTTGCAAGTAAACTGAAACAGGTCAGTACCCAAGCCCCAGCCAATATGCTTCACCTTGACGATGCTATCGGTGCTATCGACTTCGCCATTAACCACCTACACAATGAAGTTGTTAATGTGACCACCCCAAATACTGTAAGTAAGGCGGAGTTTTATGCCGCGGCACTGAAAAGCGCCAACAGCAGCGAGCCTCTACCACCAGTTGTCGATACACCCGACAAGCTGATCTCATCGAAAAAGATTCTCGACTTAGGTTATTCGTTTAAATTCGAATCCACATTGGACGCACTTCATGACTGAACTATCTACAGCGAAGAAAGATCCCAGCATTAAACTACACCGCGCGATCGACACCCTTTGGAATTTTATGTCTATGGGTCACAAGGTAAAGCCTTCTGACTGTATTTTTGTTTTGTGCAGTAATGACACTCGTGTGGCTGAATACGCATCTGAGCTTTATCACAAAAAAATAGCACCTTATATCGTTTTTTCTGGTGGTGTGGGACGCTTTACCGAAGAGGTTTTTGATCTCTCAGAAGCCGAAACATTTGCGGCTATCGCAAGAGATTGTGGCGTACCCGACTCAGATATTATTATTGAAAAGTACGCAACCAATACGGGTGAGAATGTACGCTTTACTTACGAGTTGCTCAAACAACGCGGGCTATCACCGAAGCGACTTACCTTGGTACAGAAACCCTTTATGGAGAAACGTACTTACGCTACTTTCAGTAAACAATGGCCTGACGAAGCTTCGGAACTCACTGTGACTTCACAATGGAGAAATTGGGACGATTATTATAATGAAGAGCTGTCATTAGATATGGTGTTAGGCGCGTTAATTGCCGATTTTGAGAGAATAAAATTATACCCAATCCAGGGATTTCAGATTGAGATGCCTATTCCCAACGATGTTGACCACGCCTATCAAGCATTGAAGAAATTGGGCTTCGAATAATACCAATCACACTAAGTGATCATAAATAGCGCAGGAGCAAAGCTGACATTTTCGAGTGTTTAGCAAGCTAGAGTGACCAGTTATTTACGACGATTGATATAAAGCAGAATTAGTAGTTCAATAAGTAAAACGGTGGCTCTTGGCCACCGTTTTTAGTTTTAACCACACCGATTAAAGAGCCGCTATTTTCCTAACGCTTCTTTATAATGCTGACGGCAAGCAGAAACATATTGGTCATTACCACCAATGGAAACTTGGTCACCTTCAGCAATAGCCACCCCGTGCTCATCAGTACGAATCACCATGTTCGCTTTACGGCCACAGTGGCAAATCGTTTTTAGTTCTACGAGTTTATCTGCCCAAGATAATAAGTAACGGCTACCTTCAAATAACTCCCCCAGAAAGTCAGTACGTAAACCGTAGCAAAGCACTGGGATATGCAGTTTATCGACCACTTCAGTTAATTGGTACACCTGCTCTTTCGATAAAAACTGACACTCATCGATCAATACACAGTGGCGTTTTTCTATTTCGTTTAGCTCTTGAACCGCATTAAACAAATTCGTGTCATTCATAAAAAGTTGAGCTTCAGATTGCAGACCAATTCGCGAGCTCACTTTACCAATGCCATAGCGGTCATCTAACGCTGCAGTAAAGATCACAGGCGTCATACCGCGCTCTTGATAGTTGAATGAAGATTGAAGAAGCGTTGTTGATTTACCCGCATTCATTGCCGAGTAATAAAAATACATCTGAGCCACAGAAATATTCCTGTTAGATAAAGGAGAAATAAAAGAGTTTTTGCTTAAAAAAAAGGGCTGACAATCAGCCCTCTCTATATAGAATTTACTTACGACGCCATGTCGTCCCTTCTGGACCATCTTCCAGAACAATACCCAACTCGTTCAATTTATCACGTGCAAGGTCGGCGTTCGCCCAATCCTTGGAAGCACGGGAATCATTACGCAGTTTGATTAATGCTTCGATTTCAGCGACTTCCTCATTATTATCCACTACATTACCTTTTAGGAAAGCTTCTGGGTCTTGGTGAAGAATACCAATGATGTCCGCTAATTCACGCATCAACGCACCAAGAGCGCTGGCTTTCTCGATACTTTCAGTCTTAATACGGTTAATGTCGCGAGCCATTTCGAACAATACTGAATACGCTTCAGGAGTGTTGAAATCATCGTTCATCGCTGTCGAGAAGCGAGTTACATACTCTTCACCACCAGCAGGAGCAGCCGTTAAATCTAAGCCACGAAGTGACGTATATAAACGCTCTAGTGAAGCTCGTGCTTGGTTCAGATTATCTTCACTGTAATTGAGTTGGCTACGGTAGTGACCAGACATTAAGAAGTAACGAACCGTTTCAGCATCGTAATGTGCCAATACATCACGAATAGTGAAGAAGTTACCTAACGACTTAGACATCTTTTCTTTGTCTACCATCACCATACCACTGTGCATCCAAGTATTTACATACTGAGTGCCATGCGCACAGCAAGATTGCGCGATTTCATTTTCGTGGTGAGGAAATTGTAAATCTGAACCACCGCCGTGGATATCAAAATGATTACCAAGTATAGAAGAGTTCATTGCTGAACATTCAATGTGCCAACCTGGACGACCAGGCCCCCATGGAGATTCCCATGTAGGTTCACCTGGCTTAGACATTTTCCAAAGCACAAAGTCTAATGGGCTACGTTTTGCAGAATCAACGTCTACACGAGCGCCGGCTTGAAGCTGCTCAAGATCTTGCTTAGACAATTTGCCGTACTCGTCAAACTTCTTCACTTCAAACATCACATCACCGTTGCTTGCTACATAAGCAAAACCACGTTGAATTAGTTTTTCTACTAGCTCGACAATTTCAGTGATAAATTCTGTGGCACGAGGCTCAACATCTGGGCGTTTCATGTTCAAAGCATCAAAATCGGCATACATTTCATTGATCAGACGCTCAGTAAGAGAATCACAAGACTCACCGTTCTCGTTAGCACGCTTGATGATTTTGTCATCGATATCTGTGATGTTACGAACAAAGTTCAAATCGTAACCAAGGTAACGCAGGTAACGAGTTACGACGTCAAAAGAGACGAACGTACGGCCATGACCAATGTGACAGAGATCGTAGATGGTTACCCCACAGACATACATGCCGACTTTACCGGCTGTAATTGGCTTGAATTCCTCTTTCTGTCTTGTGAGTGTGTTATAAATTTTCAGCATGATCTCTATCTATATTTGTGTATTAATCAAAATAAGACAGCAAGTATATCAATTCATGCGTTATTAGGTAATCCCCCAAAGCAGTAATTAGCTTAAACAATCCAGTTAAGTGAATGATTTGGTGATTTGAAAGTCAGCCAACATGCGCTAGAATTCGAACTTCATATTAAAAAGACAGTAAGGTAACAATCATGATCATCCTTCACACAAATTTTGGTGACATCAAAGTTCAACTTAACGAAGAAAAAGCACCAGAAACAAGCGCAAACTTCCTACAGTATTGCCGTGACGGTTTCTACGACAACACGCTATTCCACCGTGTTATCGATGGTTTCATGATTCAAGGTGGCGGTATGACTTCTGGCCTTAAAGAAAAAGCGACTCGCGCAACAATCAAGAACGAAGCAAACAACGGCCTAACTAACAAAGTAGGTACACTTGCAATGGCTCGTACTATGGAACCGCATTCAGCGAGCTCTCAGTTCTTTATCAACGTGAACGACAACTCTTTCCTTAACTTCCGTAGCGAAAGCTTAGACGGCTGGGGTTACTGTGTATTTGCTGAAGTTGTTGAAGGCATGGACATCGTAAACAAGATTAAAGGTGTGAGCACTGGCTCTATGGGCATGCACCAAGATGTACCTCTAGAAGAAGTGATCATCACTGGTACTACAATCGAAGCTTAATTCATCGCTTTCGGTTAGAGCGTGTTGCTCTCGAATTAAATATGACCGAGAAAGCTCAACACGCTCTAGTATGAATAATTGATGAGCCGATAAAAATCAGGATATAGGGAGCGAATTGCTCCCTTTTTTGGACCTATGAAAACATATTTTATTTCAGATCTGCACCTTACTCCGTCAAGACAAGACATCACCGACTGCTTCTTAACATTTATGAAGAACGAAGCGGTAGAAGCAGATGCACTCTACGTCTTAGGTGACCTTTTCGAGTTCTGGATTGGTGACGACGACAAAAGTGAGTTCGCGACTTCCATACGCCAAGCGTTTATTGACCTAGTAAAAACGGGTGTACCTTGCTACTTCACTCAAGGTAACCGTGATTTCCTCGTCGGCAAAAAATTTGCCAAACAAACAGGCGTGCAACTTCTAAACGAAGTATCGACGATCGATATCTACGGACAAAAAGCCGTTGTGTTGCATGGTGATACCTTATGTACCGAAGATGTAAAGTATCTCGCCTTTAGAGAAAAAGTTCATCAACCTTGGTTACAATGGATCTTCAATAAAATTCCGTTTTTTATTAAAAAGAAAATCGTCTCTAAAGTTCAATCTGATATCAAAGATGACAAACAGACTAAATCTTTAGACATCATGGATGTGACGCAACAAGAAGTTGAAAGTGTGATGGAGCGAAGCCACGTAGATTTAATGATACACGGACATACTCACCGCCCCGACATCCACACCTTTAATGCCAATAGCTGCACTAAAACACGTATAGTACTTGGTGATTGGTACACGCAAGGCTCAGTTTTAGTCTTCACTCCAAAAGGTTTTGAACTACAGAATCGAGAGTTTGGCAATAGCTTTCAACATTACTCTTAAACTTTTACTTTGATTATAATTATCGATCAGACTTTCTAAGATTGTAGATGGTAATTTCTGCCGAATTAGCTATTATTTCTCTATCAGAAATAAACCGAACACAGTACCAAGTTGAAATATTCATATGTAGCACGTCAACCAATACTCGACACAGATAAAAAAACCATAGGTTACGAGTTGCTATTCAGGGATGGTCCTAAGAACACTTTCCCTGAAGTAGAACCGGAGCTCGCTACTAGTCGTTTACTTTCAGATCACTTCTTGTCAACTCACTACAATACACTGGGTGATAGGCTTGGGTTCGTTAACTTTCCTTATGCAAGCCTGATTAACTTAGTTCCTACTTTGTTCCCCAAAGAAAGCCTCGTTGTAGAGGTGCTTGAAGACTGCGAACCAACAGACGAATTACTTGAAGCAATCAAGACTATCTATGATGCGGGCTACACCATCGCATTAGATGATTTTGTGCCAAGCAAAGCTTGGAAGCGTTTCTTACCCTACATATCGATTATCAAATTTGATATCCGCCAGATCTCAATTGAGAAAGCTTCGATGTTCATGACCTCGCTAAAAGGGCTGAATATCAAGTTTCTTGCTGAAAAAGTCGAGACTTACGATGAGTATCAAGAGGCGAATCAAGCAGGCTTTACCTATTTTCAAGGTTATTTCTTTAGTAAACCAGAAATGATTCAAACTCGAGCTTTGAACCCTGCCTTTTTAACGATCGTTCAGTTGTTAAAAGAAATAGCTCATGATCCCATTGATTTTAGTGAAGTTGAACGCTTGATAACCTTGGATGTGACACTTTCATATAAGCTACTCACCTACGTGAACTCCGCCGGCGGTTCAGCAACGATGATTCGTTCATTCCGACAAGCCCTTATTTTTCTTGGAGAACAAAAGCTGCGGAAGTTTGTCTCACTTGTGGCGATTGCATCAGCGAAAGAAGATAAACCAGACTCACTTTATGGTTTAGCAGTACTGCGTGCTCGTCAGTGTGAACTATTGGTAGAAAAGATGAATGTCAAAGTTGAACCCGGACAAGCTTTTTTGACTGGTATGTTCTCCCTACTCGATTCACTATTTGACCAACCGTTGAAGCACGTTTTGGACTCTGTCCCCATTGATGAAGAGATCAAGCAGGCTTTAATACAAAGAAAAGGCGTGTTAGGAGCGATCATGGCAATGGTCATCGCTTATGAGCAGGCTGAATGGGACGAAGCAACGCGTATTCGGAAACTGCTTAACTTAAGTGAAACTCAACTCGGCCAAGCTTATGATGAAGCCACAACTTGGGCTCAAGAACTGTTATCACCTCCATTAAAATAGTCGCCTCAAAACTGCTTCGATAGAAACTAAACTTTGGTGAGTAATCATTTCTTGTTAAACTTCAACGCATACATTTATGGCCTCTTACTAGAGGCCATTTTTACAGGACCAGACTATGTCTTTATGCCCATGCGGTAGCCAAAACACTTACCAACAGTGCTGTGAAGCGGCACACCTTGACCACAAAAATATTGAAACACCCGAGCAACTAATGCGCTCTCGCTATTCAGCGCACGTATTGGGTTTGGTTGATTATGTCGTTGCTACCTACCACCCTAGCTGCAATGCAGAAGCACAAAGAGAAGGCATTACCGAATCTATCAACAGTGGTTGGGCGGGCTTAGAAGTCATCAATACTGCTGCAGGTTCACACGAGAACGAAGGTTTCGTTGAGTTTAAAGCTTACTTCAACGATGGTGATTCACAATTTTGTATGCAAGAGCGATCGCGTTTCGTTCGTGAAGGCGGTCTTTGGTACTACATTGATGGCACCTTCCCCGAACAGGAAGAAACCACGCAGCCGGAGGTAGATCCTCGCTTAAATCAAACGGTGGAGAGCTTTAAGATCGGTCGCAATGACCCTTGTATCTGTGGCAGTGGAAAAAAGTATAAAAAGTGCTGCGGGTAAGACCAACGTTTAAGGTAACAAAGTAGTGAATGAGATCCTTTAAGTCACTAAGGCTCCTCGGAAAGGCCAGCTAAAAAGCCCCGTAAACATGGCTGTCTACGGGGCTTTTGTCTGTCTTCTAGGCAGTTCTATGAATCTAAAGAGGGCTTACTTATGGCGCTCTTTAAGTTTATTCACTACGTCGTTCATTGATAGGCCTTGGTCTTGAAGAAGAACCATTAGGTGGTAAATCAAATCTGCTGATTCACACACTAACTCCGCCTTATCGCCCGACGTCGCCGCAAGCGCGACTTCAACGCCTTCTTCGCCCACTTTTTGCGAAATACGCTTGGTGCCACGGGCATATAGACTGGCAGTATAAGAAGACTCAGGGTCTGCGTCCTTGCGGGCAGCCAGTAGCTGCTCAAGCTGATGAAGCCACACCATCTGAGATTCTTCTTGTTTGTCTACATCCCAACATGTTGTTGTACCAGTATGACACGTTGGACCAATGGGATTGACCTTAACCAGTAAAGTGTCATTGTCACAGTCCAAGGCAATGTTTTGCAGTTGCAATACATTGCCCGACGTTTCACCTTTGGTCCACAAACGCTCTTTTGTGCGAGAGAAAAACGTCACTTGCCCAGTTTCGCCTGTTTTCTCTAGTGCTGCTGGGTTCATGTATCCCATCATTAGCACTTGGCTAGATTGGTAATCCTGAACAATAGCTGGCACTAAGCCACCCACTTTTTCCCAATCAATACGCTCTGATAATGCGCCTACTGCTGTTTTTGATAAACATACTGGTTCAAAACTCATAGTCGCACCTCTACATCCTGTTGTTTTAAATACTGTTTAAGTTCACCAATATTGATGACTTGTTTGTGGAATACCGAAGCCGCTAATGCTCCGTCCACGTTGGTCTTCTTATAGGCTTCAGCAAAGTGCTCCATCGCGCCAGCACCACCAGAGGCAATCAAAGGCACGTTACATACAGAGCGCACCATATTAAGTTGCTCAATATCGTAACCGTTGCGAACGCCATCTTGGTTCATCATGTTTAATACGATCTCGCCTGCCCCACGCTTCTGTACTTCCTGTACCCAATCTTTGGTTTCCCACGCGGTTGCTTTAGTACGCGCTTCATCGCCTGTGAATTGATAAACCTGATACTTACCGGTTTCTTTATCGAAGTATGAGTCGATACCAACAACGATGCACTGCACGCCAAACTTATCAGCTAGGTCAGTGATCAGTTGAGGGTTAGCCAGTGCAGGCGAGTTGATCGATACTTTATCCGCACCAAACTCTAGAATGCGCGCTGCATCTTCTGCTGATTTAATACCACCAGCTACACAGAAAGGAATATCGATCACTTCTGCGACACGCTTGACCCAACTCTTGTCGACGACACGACCATCGCTTGATGCCGTGATATCGTAAAATACCAGTTCATCAGCGCCCTCTTCCGCGTAGCGCTGTGCTAACGGAACGATGTCGCCAATGATTTCGTGGTTACGGAACTGAACGCCCTTTACCACTTGTCCGTCACGGACATCCAAACAAGGGATTATTCGCTTTGCCAACATGCAAATGCCTCCTCTGCGGTGAACTTGCCATCAAGTAGCGCACGACCCACAATCACGCCTGCAACACCGCTGCCTTTTAGAGCTTCGATATCCGCTAGGCTGCCGATGCCGCCCGATGATTGGAATTGAACCTGTGGGTACTGTTTACAAAGGTCAACGTAAAGCTCTACGTTTGATCCTTCTAGCGTGCCATCACGTGAAATATCGGTACACAGAACGTGTTTAAGACCAACCGTGAGGTAGTCTTCAATCAGCGCTTCAATGGTCACGCCGGAATCTTCTTGCCAACCGGAAATTGCCACTTTACGTGTGCCGCTTTGGTCGATGTTGATATCCAAAGCCAGTACGATTTTTTCAGCACCGTATTTTTCCATCCAACCTTTCACAAGCTCAGGTTGTTTTACCGCTGTTGAACCAACTACAACGCGCTGCGCGCCTGCTTCAAGTAGGTCGACCACGTCTTGCTCGTTACGAACTCCGCCACCAATTTGGATATTGGCAGGCGTACTAGCAAGTAGCTTGGCGATGAGGTCAAGTTGACGAGCGGTTGTATCTTTTGCACCCGTTAAGTCAACAAGGTGCAGCCAACCAGCGCCAGCTTGGTGATACAGGTTGAACTGCTCTGCTGGGTCTACTTTATATTCTGTTACTTGCCCGTAATCCCCTTGGAATAAGCGAACAACTTGGCCTTCAATTAAATCTAACGCGGGAATAATCATTTACATTCCTTATAGGGCAACGTTAACCGCTGCCTAATCCTTATTACAATTCCAAGAAGTTCTGAATCAGCTTAGAGCCAGCTTTCGAAGATCGCTCTGGGTGGAACTGAACACCATAATAATTGCCACTTTGCACCGCCGCTGTGAACGGATTACCGTAATCGCATCGTGCGATTGTGTAGTTGCCCACTGGCATTGCAAAGCTATGAACAAAGTAGAAGTATTCGCCTTCTTCAATGTTTTTAAATAGAGGGTGATTAGGTGTTGCCGTTACGGTGTTCCAACCCATGTGTGGTAACGGTAAATCACCCGTTTCAAGTAAACGAACTTCGCCATCACACAGCCCTAAACATTCAACCAACTCATCAGCTTTTTGGCCTTTCTCTTGAGACAGTTTACCTAGCAGTTGCATACCTAAACAGATACCAAGCAGAGGCTTCTCTACTTGCTTCACAAGAGAAACAAGGTCACGCTCTTGTAGGTTCTTCATTGCCTCACTTGCAGTTCCGACTCCGGGTAGGAATAGCTTGTCGGCGGCAAGAACCACTTCTGGTTCTTTTGAAGTTTCAACTGCGTAGCCCAAACGTTCAATGGCAAATTTCACCGAAGAAACGTTGGCACAACCAGTATCAATAATGACGATTTTTTGATCTTTCATGGTTTTTTCCTTGCTAACGTTAGCCTTACAGTACGCCTTTGCTGCTTGGCAACTCGTTACCTTCAACTTTAATTGCTTGGCGAAGAGTACGACCAAACGCTTTAAATAGGCTCTCAATGATGTGGTGATCATTATTGCCATTAGAAGAAAGGTGTAACGTACAAGCCAGTGTATCGGTTAGAGAACGGAAGAAGTGAACCACCATCTCTGTTGAAAGATCACCCACTTGCTCGCGGCTGAACTTAGCATCGAATTTCAAGTATGGGCGGCCAGAAAGGTCGAGTGCACACTGAGCCAAACATTCATCCATTGGTAGGCTGAAACCGAAACGGCCAATACCACGTTTTTCGCCTAATGCATCTTTAAGTGCTTGGCCTAACGCAAGTGCGGTGTCTTCCACAGTGTGGTGATCATCAATATGTAGGTCACCCTTCACAGTTAGGTTCATTTGGAAACCACCGTGTGTCGCGATTTGATCAAGCATGTGGTCGAAGAAACCCATACCTGTATCGATCTTATTACCACCGGTTTCATCAAGGTTTACGGCTACCTTAATGTCGGTTTCTTTAGTCGTACGAACCACTTCAGCAACACGAGCGTTAACCGTTAGATCTTTAACGATTTGTGGCCAGTTAAGCGTGCCTTCCGTTTCTGCATCCGGGCCATATTGAATACCGCGGATTGCCATATTTTCTGCTAATTGAAGGTCAGTCACTCGATCGCCAATCACGGCTGACTTTTGGAAGTCTACTTTACCACCCTGTAGGTACTCTTTAACCATACCCAGCTTAGGCTTGCGGCAAGAGCAGTTGTCTTCATCAAAGTGAGGGCAAATAAGCACGTCATCAAACTTAACGCCTTGAGATTCGAAGAACTCCATCATCATGTTGTGTGGTGCATCGAAATCTTCCTGTGGGTAGCTATCAGTGCCTAGGCCATCTTGGTTAGTGACCATCACTAAGCGGTAGCCCGCGTCTTGCAAAGCAAGCAGGCTAGGAATCACGAGCGGTTCGAATTTTAGTTTGTCTAAACGGTCTACTTGAAAGTCGACTGGCGGCTCAACAATTAAGGTGCCATCGCGGTCTATAAAAAGTATTTTCTGTTGTTTACTCACTTGAACTTCCTTTTAATTTTAAATCTGGTGGCCTAGCTAAAATCAACCGCTGACCCAAATGTCTGATTCATTTGCCAGTCATGTTGATTAAACACAACTGACCAATGCTATTACTGGTAAGCCTTTCGTTACTGAAAAAAGTTACGAATAAATCCGAGTGTCTTTTCGCACTCTTCGCGGTTACCAATACTAATGCGAACACAATCTTCGATTGGCGAGTTACGTAAGATAATGCCAGTGTCCCATGCCGCTTTGAATAGCTCATCGCCATTCGGGAATTTAACCAATAAGTAGTTACCCCAACCATCAAAGACCGTCACTTGAGGCATACTCAATAAACCCGCTTGCAAATACGCTCGGTTAGCACTTAGATCCAAAACTTGGTACTTCGCTCTTGCAAGCCCATGTTCCGAAAGTGCTTGAACAGCAATATCAGCAACTGGGATTGGCACAGGGTATGGCGCAATCACTTTCAATAGAACATCGATCAGTTCTTGATTTGCTAAAGTAAAGCCACAACGTAAACCGGCCAATGCGAAAGCTTTAGAAAGAGTACGTAGAATCGCAAGATTCGGATATTGTTCAAGTAAATCGACGGTTGACGCTTCCGGGCAGAAGTCGATATACGCTTCATCCATTACGACAATCGCTTTATCTTGTGTCATTTCAAGCAGCTTGATGATGTCTTTTCGATTAACCAAATTGCCGGTTGGATTATTTGGACTGCAAACAAACACGACTTTTACGTTGTCTAGTTGCGCTTCAATAGCAGGAAGATCCAATTGCCATTCAGACGTCAAAGGTGCGACTTTACGTTCAACACCAATGGTTTCCGCACTGACTGCGTACATGCCGTAAGTCGGAGGACAGTAAAGGATCGCATCTTCGTTCGGCTCACAGAAAGCACGAATCAGCAACTCAATACCTTCGTCAGCACCACGTGTTGTCAGTGTTTGCTCTGGCGTTACACCTGCATATTGAGCGTAAGCACCAATCAACTCTTTTGGCTGACATTCGCTGTAGCGGTTAAGACGAGACAGATTTAGGTTGTACTCGTTATCAAATGGAGATTCGTTGGCATTCAACCATATATCTCCGCTGCCACCAATTCGTCTTGCAGACAAGTAAGGTGTAAGAGCCTGAACTGCTTTTCTTGCTAACTTTTCCATGCCTGCCCTTAATTCGCTTTATTCAATTTTTCAACTCGGATAGTCACAGCGCGCTTGTGAGCATCCAAACCTTCGGCTTCAGCCATCGTCACGACTGTTGGTGCTAAGCCTTTCAAGCCATCGGCTGTTAGTTCTTGTACTGTCATACGTTTAGAGAAATCCGCTAAACCTAAGCTCGAATACGTTTTGGTGTAACCGTAAGTCGGTAGAACGTGGTTTGTGCCAGATGCATAATCACCTGCAGATTCCGGAGACCAGTCACCGAGGAAGATAGAACCCGCGTTATCCAACAATGGCAGCAATTCACGTGGGTTCTTGGTCTGAACAATCAAGTGCTCAGGCCCGTAGAAGTTAGAAATCGCAATCGCTTGAGTGATCGATTCAGCGATGATAATCAAGCTAGATGCCAATGCTTGTTGAGCAATATTAGCGCGAGATAACTCTTTCAGCTGTTTTTGCACCGCATCGGTTACTTGGTCAGCAACCACTGGAGATGGCGTTACCAGTACAACTTGAGAGTCAGGACCATGTTCCGCTTGGCTCAATAGATCTGCAGCAATAAAGTCTGCATCAGCGGTTTCATCGGCAATCACTAACACTTCTGATGGACCGGCAGGCATATCAATCGCCGCACCACGGAAATCATTACTCACTTGACGCTTCGCTTCCGTTACGTAGGCATTACCTGGGCCGAATATCTTATCAACTTTAGCAACACTCTCAGTACCGTAAGCCATTGCAGCAACGGCTTGACCACCACCGACATTGTAAACTTCATCGATTTTACAAAGCTTAGCGACATACAGTATTTCATCAGCGATTGGCGGAGGTGAACAAAGCACAACCTTCCGACAACCTGCAATTTGAGCGGGTACACCTAACATAAGAACCGTTGAAGGAAGTGGTGCACTGCCACCTGGGATGTAAAGGCCAACAGTATTAATCGCGCGAGTCACTTGCTCACACACCACGCCCGGTTGCGTCTCTACCTTAATCGGTTGAGGCTTTTGAGCTTCGTGGAACTTAACAATATTGCTATAAGCTTGTTCTAGCGCTTGCTTCATTTCTGGTGTTAGACGAGCACACGCCTCTTCGATCTCACCCGAGCTAACTCGAATCGATTCGGGAGTCACACCATCAAACTTCTCAGTCAGTTCTTTAAGCGCAGCATCGCCTTCATTTCGTACTTTTGCAATCACATCAGAAACTGTCGCTGTGATGTTTGCACCTTCAGTAATGGCTGGACGCTCTAATACCGAGTCTTGCTGTGATTCACTTAAAGATTGCCAAACAACGGTTCTCATCGTCGCTACCCCATCATTTTTTCGATTGGTAATACTAGAATCGAGCTTGCACCCAACTCTTTAAGCTGTTCCATAGTTTCCCAGAACAAGTTCTCAGTACTGACTAGGTGAACAGCAACTTTGTCTTTGTCTGTAGATAGAGGAAGAACAGTAGGATCTTCAGCGCCAGGCAGTAGTGCTTTGATTTGCTCTAGTTGAGAGGTTGGCGCGTGAAGCATGATGTACTTCGATTCTTTCGCTTGTTGAACACCCTGCATACGAGTCAATAGTTTTTCAATCAGTGCGGTTTTGTCTGCGTCGAAGTCACCAACACGTTGAATCAGTGTCGCTTTAGATTGGAAGATAGCCTCTGCTTCTTTTAGGCCATTCGCTTCCAGCGTTGCGCCAGTAGAAACTAAATCGGCGATAGCGTCAGCTAAACCTGCGCGAGGAGCAACTTCAACCGAGCCTGTTAGCATACAAGTGCTGAATTCAACCCCCTGCTCGTCCATGTAGGCTTTAAGCAGGTGTGGGTAAGTGGTCGCAATACGTTTTCCTGCTAAATCTTGTGGACCGTTGTATTCTTCGTCTTTGTTGATAGCGATAGAAAGGCGGCAATCACCGAAATCTAAACGACGTAGAGTGCGAAACTCTGATGGCTCTTTTAAAGCAACACGGTCTAGACGAACTTCTTCTAGTTCGTTTTCACCAATGAAGCCTAAATCAACCACACCGTCCATGATAAGACCTGGGATGTCGTCATCACGAACAAGCAGCAAGTCGATTGGCATATTTAGTGAGTGAACCACTAAGCGCTCACCCATGATGTTAAATTTAACACCACATTTTTTTAGTAGCTCTTGGCACTCTTTACTTAAGCGACCTTTCTTTTGAATTGCGATTCTTAGGCGTTGTGTCTGCATTGCTGTATCCCTGTGCAAATATTTGAATTTATTGATTATTTAAAAGCGCTAAAACTAAAAAACCCTCGGAAGACTTTGTCGTCCCGAGGGTTTAAATCTAAATGTTTTGACTTAACCTCCGGGAGAATTCCTGCTCCCGGGTATACGTAAATCTCCCCGAAAGACTAGATAGGGTGATGATGGTGATGAATGTTCATTACTAATTTACGCATACTTAATCGGCTCTTAGGTTGTTTGCTGACTTGTATCCACACTAACTAAGCTGACATCCTTTTTCAACTATTAATTTTAACTTTTTTCACTAAATTTCAAATTCATTCAGCAGGCACAAAAAAGGGAAACCACAGTCTCCCTTTTCACTATTAGATCAAGTGCAGATTAACTTTTGCACTTCGCCATTTTACTACGAGAGAAATAAGCTAATACAAAACACACAAAAACAAATGCTAGAGATGCAGAGCTAAATGCAATAGCAATCGATGCAGTCATACCTAGGGTGATGAAACCGATACACGACACGAGTGCCACAGACAACGCGTAAGGAAGCTGAGTTGCGACGTGATCAATATGGTTACAACGAGCCCCTGTCGAAGAAAGAATCGTTGTATCTGAGATAGGAGAACAATGGTCACCAAATACAGAACCAGCCAGAACCGCACTGAGCATCGGCAGAATTAGCGCGATATCAGATGCTGCAGACATATCACCCGCGATAGGTAACATGATACCGAACGTACCCCAAGAGGTACCTGTTGAGAATGCCATCAGGCCAGCAAGAAGAAACAAGATAACAGGTAGCCAGTGGTAGTCGATGTTGCCCGTCGCTAGAGATGATAAGTACGAACCTGTTTTCATGTCGCCGATTACAGAACCTATTGTCCATGCAAACACAAGAATTAAGATAGCGCCAAACATTGAGCTTGCACCAATCCACATCGTTCTTGCGATGTCAGACATCGATAGCTTCTGCTTGAACACGGTTGCTAACGCAAACAACAAGCCAATAATACCACCATAAACAAGAGACTTACCTACATCAGTGTTTTCGAATGCACCTAGGAGGTTGAATGCTTGGCCATCAGCAGCCAGCGCTTGGCCGCCTGTGTACAGCATTGCGGCAACGGTCGCTACAATTAACGATACGATTGGCATCACTAGATCAGATACAGAACCATTATCGCTCTCTTTAATATCTAGCTCTTCGTTTAGATCATGAGCTTGCTTTTGATCGTTGTCTCCGTCAAAACCGCGGCCTTGAGATGCTTCAATTTCATGTTCACGCATTTTACCTACGTCTAAGCCGAACCATGCAACGGCAAACACCATAAGAAGTGCAAATACCGCATAGAAGTTCATTGGAATAAGACGAACGTAAGCACCCAGAGCAGAATACTCTGTCACACCGTGTGTTACTAAGATGCCACCAATAATAGTAATGATGTACGCACCCCAGCTAGAAGCTGGCATGATCACACACATTGGAGCCGCAGTAGAATCGAGAATATAAGCAAGCTTAGCGCGCGATACATAGAAACGGTCTGTGACAGGACGAGAGATAGCACCTACCGCTAAGCTATTGAAGTAATCATCAACAAAGATGAATACACCTAGGAAAGCAGCAAGTAGTTTTGAACCACGTTTGCTCTTAACACGGGATTGAGCCCACTCAGCGAATGCACGAGTACCGCCAGACAGTGTTAACAGTGCAGTTGTCATTCCAAGAATAATTAGGAATGCGATAATGCTCATGTTCCATGTATTAATACCACCATCTTCGATGAAAACTCCTGAAGCTTTGGTAAACACGTAGCTAGCTGCGTTCCCTACTGAATAGTCAGCAAGTAAAATAGCCCCCATAGCGATACCAACACCCAAAGAAACCAATACACGACGGGTAACAATAGCAAGACTTAAAGCCACAAGTGGAGGAAGCAAAGATAAAGGTGATGTTGCGAAATCTATTAAATTCATGATCTTCAAGAACCAGTTTTTTATTTGGCTAGAGATCTACTGCAGATAAACTTGATACGATTTATCAAGCTCATGTTGAACTAAGCGAAAGGGAAGTGAACACTTCACCCAACCCTACAGTAGCGCTCCATAGTTTAAAATTAAGACTATGGCAGTGTTGTACCTATTGAGCACAACCCCAGCAAATTGCTTAGATATACAATTTACTTCGGCAATTACACCTTTCATTCTCGTTCATTGGCATCACCCCAACGATAACTACTCTTCATAATTGCACCTCTACGTGCGATAACATCATTAACCATTGAAACCAGAGTTTAACAATAAATTAACTGAAGCATCGCATCAGGTAGCCGCAATTGTACCCATCAAAAGCAACAATGCAACATATCATTCCAAGAAAAATAGGGTTTTGTTAGTGACGTAATACCAGAAAATAATCAACATAAGGTTGCTGCTCTACAAGTCACATATCTATTTTTAGATACTCTAATGATTATTAGAAATTCAATAGAGGAATGTATCTCTTCATTTTCAACTATTCATCTCACTTTTATATTTAAATAACCTTTACTAGAAATACTATTTGTTTTATTCCTGTGCTCTGTTTATTATTAGCAGGATTATTTGGTTTACCTTGATGGGAAATATCATGTCTGAATTAACAAAAACTTTATTAAATATCCGCAGCCTTCGTGCATTCTCACGTGAATTAACTCTTGAGCAACTTGAAGAAGCGCTAGACAAGCTAACTATTGTTGTACAAGAGCGTCAAGAATCTGAAGCTGAAGAACGTGCTGCTAAAGCAGAACAAGAAGCTAAGCTTTCTGCTATCGCTGAACAAATTGCAAAAGACGGAATTGATGTTGCCGATCTTATTGCAGCTCTTTCTGGTGAAGCAAAATCTAAAACAACTAAAGCTAAACGCGCTCCTCGCCCAGCGAAATACAAATACGTAGACGCAAACGGCAACGAGAAAACTTGGACAGGTCAAGGCCGTACGCCTTCAGCTATCCAAGAGCAACTAGATGCTGGTAAATCTCTAGAAGAGTTTGCAATCTAGCTAAACCTTCAGTGGGTGACTCACCACACACTCAACAATTGAATTAATATTACAGTCGACCAAAGTATTATTTACGGCTTCAATATATTCAGAAATAAAAAAGGCTTCTTTCGAAGCCTTTTTTTATATTTCAAATTCATCACTAGAAATGGATTTGATAAGTAAAGCGTATTATCTTTCCCAGTAAGCTTCTTCTAGGCTATCTTCTCTTTCAGGAAGACCACGAGATAAACGTGGTGAGTGTTGAACTAACACTTCATAACTAGCACGGTTTGAATATTTACAAACTTGTGAGAAAGAAGAGTACGTCAAGAATGAATGTTGGTGCTTACTTGAATTTGGTACATTTTCTTTATGGTATTTATTTGCCGCCATATCATGTAATAGAGCAGACAACGCCGCATCACCAGCACCATTCGTATTTTTGATCGTTTCTGGGCCACCCATGTAAGGGGCAATATGAGAATAGATCTTAGTCGGGTTCTCACATAAATCTTTATGCGCAGGACGGCTAAATTCAAAACGGTTGAATTCTGCAATTGAACCAGGAAGTAAAGGCAGTGATGTTTCACGCTTTGCTGCATCTTCAGTGTAACCCGCCATGAATAGGCCAACAGGGCCAGCCGTACAGAGAACTAAGTCCACCCACTCTAGCGCTTTGTCTGAGGCAGCAAGCGGATCACTTTCACCGGTTAGGGCTTCCGCTTCATCTTCGTTCATTGCAACAACCGTTACGTGCTGCTCTAAGAAGTCTTTCCAAAATTCAGGATCATCTTGAATAACGAACTTTGTACCTAACGTTAAAACAACGGGCACATCATATTTTTTCGCATATTCAATAGCTTTCATCGTTGCTTCAGGCATAGGATCACCTGGCTTACAACGAACTAAATATGCCGTTAATACTAAAGCAGAAGCACTTTTGAAAATTTTCTCTGGAATACTTTCTGGATTTAATTGGTTCATCTGACCTTCGCTGATTGCGAAAGTACGTTCACCATCTTCTGTAATTAATGCAAAGCAGCGACCAATTGCGCCATCTACCCCTTGTAAGTGGTTCAGATCCATTCTGCTTGATGTATTACATAAATAGCGGTAACCATAGCTACCAATCTTAATATCTTGACTCATTACACCAAGCAGTGTTGAGCGATCATCCGCCAGTACTGAATAGTTGTGTAATGTATTACCAATTGTGCCACCAGCGTACTCATTGGTAATTAGGCAATGTTCTTTTAATTCTTGATATAAAGACTCAGCGGCTTCGTCACCGATAACCAATGAATGCCCTTTACTTAAACCATACTTCTCAATAAGTTCGGAACTCACTTTTGCTTCAATATCCACCAAAGTTTGGTCAATACCGATAATATGAGTGCGTGACATTCTTTTACTACTTTGAGCTTGGCTCACTAGAGGGTCACGTGCGTGAACCGGAAAGTAATGCTTTGATTTACGTTGTCCAGGGAATTTCATAGGGCTAGTCTAAGTCAAGGGGAAATAGGTGGCGGATTCTACCGCGCTATATTTAACGCGGCAATCTTTCAAACTATAGCAAACGTTTGCCGAACTATTTTTTTATTCGCCTTCCATAAAGCTTAGATCAGGCAGCATTCCTAAATGCTCTGCATAACGCTTTTGATTAAACTCTGCACCGTTCTTCATTACATCAAATACTTCAATAGCCAGTGCACATGCCATCGCCGCAATCGCCTCTTCACGAGGAGTGCCTGTCATCATTAAACGCATTAGCGTCTCTTTTACTTTTACAGGTTCGCCATCTTCAAGCTGATTTTCAATAATCTCAATCAACTCTTCTTCTTGCATAAATTCATTTTGTTCAGACATTTTTTATCTCAGGTCTTGGATTTCGAGCGACTATGCCACATATACTTCTGACATCCTAGCGACTCACCTCGCTCTCATGCAATTCTCTAACAAAGTCAGCACACTATTTTGTGCAAATGAAACTGTGATTCCGGTCTCGGATCTGTCACGGCGTTTCTCTTTCTGTTAGAATCTGCGACCAAGTAATAGTAACGGTGTTTAGACATGTCAGATATCAGCTCTGGAAACAGCGAAAAGAAAGTAATTGTCGGTATGTCCGGCGGTGTAGATTCGTCAGTATCGGCGTATCTTCTTCAGCAACAAGGCTATCAGGTAGAAGGCCTTTTCATGAAAAACTGGGAAGAAGATGATAACGAAGAGTACTGCACGGCAGCTGAAGATCTTGCTGATGCTCAAGCGGTATGTGACAAATTAGGTATCCACCTTCACACCATTAACTTTGCTGCAGAGTACTGGGACAACGTATTCGAATACTTCCTTGAAGAATACAAAGCAGGCCGCACGCCTAACCCAGATATCCTTTGTAACAAAGAAATCAAATTCAAAGCATTCTTAGAGTTTGCGGATGAAGTGCTAGACGCAGACTACATCGCGATGGGTCACTACGTTCGTCGTACTTTCCCAACTCAAGAAGAACTAGATGCTGGCGTTAAACCAGAAATGCTACGTGGTCTAGACAGCAACAAAGACCAGAGCTATTTCCTCTATACGCTAAGCTCAGATCAAGTAGCACGCAGCCTATTCCCCGTTGGTGAACTAGAGAAGCCTGAAGTGCGACGTATTGCTGAAGAGCAAGACTTGATCACTGCGAAGAAAAAAGACTCTACAGGTATCTGCTTTATTGGTGAGCGTAAGTTCACTGAATTCCTAGGCAAATACCTACCAGCACAACCGGGTAACATCGAAACGCCAGAAGGCCAAGTGATTGGTCAACACCAAGGCTTGATGTACCACACACTAGGTCAGCGTAAAGGCCTTCATATTGGCGGCACTAAAGGTGGCGGCGGTAACGAAGAGCCATGGTTTGTTGGTGAAAAAGATCTGAAGCGTAATGTTCTGATCGCAGTACAAGGCAAAGATCACCCGCTTCTAAAATCAGAAGGCTTGATCGCATCTCAGCTTCACTGGGTAAATCGCACACCAATTACTGAAGTTATGACATGCACGGTAAAAACACGTTACCGTCAGACCGATATTCCTTGTACAATCATCCCAATTGATGACGAGAACATTAAGGTTATTTTTGACGAACCACAGATCGCAGTGACTCCAGGTCAATCCGCGGTTTTCTACCAAGGCGAAGTATGTCTTGGTGGTGGTATTATCGAAAAGCGCATCTAACTAATCAAACGAACGACAACGATAGAAGACAACTAGGAGTTACTACGTGGCTAATACACTTTATGACCGTACTATTGCTTTCGCCGGGATTTGCCAAGCTGTGGCTTTGGTTCAGCAAGTAGCAAAAGACGGACATTGTGATAAAGATGCCTTCGAAGCTTCACTCAGTGCCATTGTAAATACCAACCCAGCGAATACCGTGGGCGTATTTGGACGTGAAGCGAACCTAAAGCTTGGCCTTGAGTGCTTAGTAAAAGGTATCGATAGTACTCCAGCAGGTAGCGATATCACTCGTTACATCATCAGCTTGATGGCGCTTGAGCGTAAGCTATCTTCTCGCAACGATTCTATGTCTCAGCTTGGTGATCGCATTCAAACTGCAGAGCGCCAAACTGAACACTTTGATCTGTTTGACGAGCAAATGATCAGCAACCTTGCGAGCATCTACCTTGATGTTGTCAGCCCTATCGGCCCACGCATTCAGGTTTCTGGTACACCGGCTGTACTTCAACAGACATCGAGCCAACATAAGGTTCGCGCACTGCTTCTATCAGGGATTCGAAGCGCTGTGTTATGGCGTCAAGTTGGCGGCAAGCGTCGCCACCTTATCTTCGGTCGCAAGAAGATGATCGAGCAGGCTCAAATCCTACTAGCTCGAATGTAATTTATTAGCTCGCGCCTCGTCGCGAGCTTGTTTTTTGTATCAACACAACTCTCACGCAAACGATTGCGCAATGTGCGTGACAATTGAGATTGTTACTGGTATAAACCTCTCAAAATTTAGAAAACTCAATTCAGGAGAACACCATGGAACTGTCAGCATTGACTGCTGTTTCACCAGTAGACGGCCGTTACGGAAGTAAGACTATTGCATTACGCAGCATCTTTAGTGAGTTTGGACTGCTAAAGTACCGCTCTATCGTTGAAATTCGTTGGTTACAAAAGCTTGCAGCTACTGATGCAATCAAAGAAGTACCAGCGTTCAGTGCAGAAGCTAACCAGTTTCTTGATGAATTAGCCGCTAACTTCAGCGAAGAAGACGCTCTTCGTATCAAAGAGATCGAGCGCACAACAAACCACGACGTAAAAGCGGTTGAGTACTTCTTGAAAGAGAAAGTTGCGGGCGTTCCTGAGCTTCACGCAGTTAACGAATTCATTCACTTTGCATGTACTTCTGAAGACATCAACAACACATCTCACGCGCTGATGCTTAAAGAAGCTCGTGACACAGTGATTCTTCCAGAAATTCGTAACGTAATTGATGCTATCAAAGCACTTGCGAACGAGTACCGTGACATTCCTCTACTGTCTCGTACACACGGTCAGCCAGCTTCTCCTTCTACTATGGGTAAAGAGATGGCTAACGTTGCGTACCGTATGGAACGTCAATACAAGCAAATCGAAAGCGTTGAGATCCTAGCGAAAATCAACGGCGCGGTAGGTAACTACAACGCACACCTTTCTGCATACCCAGAAGTTGAATGGCACCAGTTCAGCGAAGAGTTCATCACTGAATCTCTTGGCGTAACTTGGAACCCATACACAACTCAAATCGAACCTCACGATTATATCGCTGAGCTGTTTGATGCTGTTGCTCGTTTCAACACGATTCTTCTAGACTTCGACCGTGACGTTTGGGGCTACATCGCTCTTGGTCACTTCAAGCAGAAGACTATTGCTGGCGAAATCGGTTCTTCGACAATGCCGCATAAAGTTAACCCAATTGACTTCGAGAACTCTGAAGGCAACCTTGGTCTAGCTAACGCTGTATTTGGCCACCTAGCACAGAAACTTCCGGTCTCTCGCTGGCAACGTGACCTAACTGACTCTACGGTTCTTCGTAACCTAGGTGTTGGTGTTGGCTACGCAATCATTGCATACACTTCAACTCTGAAAGGTATTAGCAAGCTAGAAGTTAACCGTGAAGCGCTACTTGCTGAGCTAGACAAGAACTGGGAAGTACTAGCAGAACCAGTACAAACAGTAATGCGTCGTTACGGCATCGAGAAGCCATACGAGAAGCTTAAAGAGCTAACTCGTGGTAAGCGTGTAGACGGCGAAGGCATGCGTGCATTCATCGACGGTCTAGAGATTCCTGAAGACGAAAAAGTTCGTCTGAAAGAGATGACTCCAGCAAACTACATCGGTCAAGCAATCGAGCTAACTGACAAGCTGTAAGATTCGAATTTCGAATCGCAGAATAGACTAAGGCTTCCCATGTGGAGGCCTTTTTGTTGCGCGCAATAAAGTGTATCGATACAAGAACCGTCGGCAAAAGAACAAGTACTCCCTCTTAGTTCCCTACTCACATCAGTCCATTCACGCCACCACCAAACACGCATACCTCAGGAACTTGCTGTCTTAGATACCAAGATCAAAAAAGGCCTCCCGAGGGAAACCTTTAGATTTATCTTATCGACTAGCGATGGCTAATCATATTAGAAATTACAGATTACGTAGAGACGCAATACGCTTATCTAGTGGTGGGTGGCTCATTAGCAGCTCAGTAAGAGACTTCTTACCGTTGATACCAAACGCCATCATAGAACCTTCTAGTTGTGGTTCGTGGCTCACCTTTAGACGCTCTAGCGCGGCAATCATCTTCTCTTTACCCACTAGGTTCGCTGCACCTGCATCGGCATGGAATTCACGATGACGGCTGTACCACATCGTAATGAAGCTTGCCAAGAAACCAAACACCAATTCCAACACCATAGACACACCGAAGTACACCATCATATTGCTGCCACCCTCTTCTTCGCTGTCATTCGACGCAACAATGTTGGCGATAAAACGAGATAAGAAGATAACGAACGTGTTCACGACACCTTGCATTAGCGTCATTGTCACCATGTCGCCGTTTGCTATGTGGCTCACTTCGTGCGCTAATACAGCTTCAGCTTCATCACGCGTCATGTTGTGTAGCAAGCCTGTTGATACCGCTACCAATGAATCATCACGCTTAGCACCCGTTGCGAATGCGTTGATGTCTGGCGAATCGTAGATCGCCACTGTTGGCATACCAATACCAACTTGTTGAGCTTGACGGCTTACCGTCTTCATCAACCAATGTTCTGTTTCATTACGTGGGCTTTCAATGACCATGCCGCCTACTGAGCGTAGCGCCATTTTCTTTGACATCATCAATGAAATAAATGAGCCGCCAAAACCAAATACCGCAGCCATTAACAACAAGCCTGAGAGGCTTCCTGGTTGCATACCTGTGACTGCGTATACAATATTAAGAACAACACTTAGTACCAATACAACCGCAAGGTTGGTTGCAAGGAACAACATTACTCGCTTCATTACTTATCTCCGCATGAAAGCTGTTTTTATAAAACTTATTGTTATAGACAAGGCAGACAGCAATATATTTCAACCTTGAAGACTTATACTTACTTATACATATAGTCTTAGATTAAGAAAACAAGGTTAAGCATTAAATTGCAACATTTGATTACGAAGCTGCATTCGGATTGCTCGCATTCTATTAGACCTAAGTCGTATGGCATCAATATAACAATCCGTTTACAGTGGCTTCAGATGATTTATTGGCTTGTCCATGTACAACAAGGGAACAATCATGGTTGAAGGTACTAACACTCAAATGGCTATTGATTTACTGTGCTGTCACCTAGGGATTACTGAAGAAGAAGCAAAGAAACAGATCGGTATTCTTACGCCACAAGCAGCGCAAACCAATATAACAGAGACACAACAAGCGCTAATGGGACTGACAAAAGAGCATTAACCCCAAGCTTCTACATAGGCTTAAAATAGCAAAAGGGCTGCAATCGCAGCCCTTTTCTTGTTTCACGTATAGCTTGAGAATTAAAGCTCAAGCAATGGCTGTACATTAATGTACTTACCAATATTCTTAGACTTCGCTTTTGGTACGTAAGGGATCTCACCTAACTTTGGCGCACCAAGCTTATCTTCAAGCATCGCAATAATATCAGCGTAATGTTCAGTGCCTGGGTTAATGCGGTTTGCTACCCAACCGACTAGGTTTAGACCATCTGCACGAATCGCTTCTGCGGTTAATAGAGCGTGGCTCAAACAACCCAGCTTAATACCTACCGTCAATACAACGGGAAGCTGCTCTTTCTTGACCCAGCTAGACAAGTATTCGTCATCTGAAACAGGCACACGCCAGCCACCCGCACCTTCCACTAGAACGATGTCAGAGTTTTGCTTATGCTCGTCTAGTTTCGCTGATAATATCGCTTCATCAATCACGACACCGTCATGTTTAGCTGCGATGTGAGGTGATGATGGTAGTAGCAACGCGTACGGGTTAACGTCTTCGTAAGCAATGTCTTGTGTCGCCGCTTCTTGAAGATGCAGCGCATCACTGTTACGTAACCCTTCAGGGTATTGTTCACACCCTGCAGCAACTGGCTTGTAGCCAATTGTTGATAAATCTTGTGCGGCCAAAGCTTGAAGAATCGCTTTTGAAACCACAGTTTTTCCCACTTCGGTATCCGTACCTGCAATGAATAATGCATCAATCATAATTGAATAACCCCTAAACAAACTTGATATGTTGCTGGTAAGAAACCTTGATGGTTTTTGAACTCTCGATATTCCCGTTCAACAAGCTGCAACATTCGGCGACTTGTTAAACCTTGTGAGCGACCACTTACGTGATTAGCGCCGATACCTTTAAGGTCGCGCATCAGTTCAAACGCAGTGTCGTACCAAACGGTGATGGTGGGCAAGTCTAGTTGATGAGCAGTACAGCTAGATTGCGCTAACGCAATTTTTACCTGATTGATTGTAATAAAATGGTTAACGTGTTGATGTGCGTCAATTTTGGACCATGACTTTTCCAGTTCAAACAGTGACCCATCAAGCAAAGTTGAGAAAATCACACGTCCACCAACCGCTGTAACACGCTTCATCTCTTTCAAAGGCGACGATAAATCGTCACACCATTGCAACGCTAAGCTCGAAAAAACGACATCAAAACATCCATCTTCAAACGGCAATTGTTCAGCGTCAGCTTGTTGATATAAAGAGACCGATGAGCCGCAGCGTTGTTCTGCCGCTTTTAACATTCCAATAGATAGGTCAGCACACACTACCTCAGCACCACGCTTCGCTATCTGTTCGGAGAAATAACCCGTACCACACCCTAAATCGAGTACCTTTAAACCTGAGAGGTCGGTTGGTAACTTATCCAGTAGTCGATGGCCAACATCGCGCTGAAACTCAGCGTGTTTGTCATAGGTTGTTGCTGCTTTACCGAAAGCTTCGGCAATCGCACTCTTATCTTGGCCTACGTAATTATGCACGACTGCTTCTTGTGACATTTACTGAGCCTCATTATTTATTTCGGTGTTAGTTTCGCTATTCGACTCAAAGCTTGATTCACTTGATTGAACGTTTCTTTCCACTGCTTGACGTAACGAACCAGTTAATTGAAGAATCTGCTTTTGAGTGTGACTGGCGGTTAACGTAATACGCAGACGCGCCGTCCCGGTCGGAACCGTGGGTGGCCTTATCGCCGTTACCCAAACTTTGTTACGCTTCAACTCTTCGGCAATAGATAAGGCAGCTTGAGCATCGCCAATCACAAACGGCTTAATCGGAGTCTGAGTATCAATGAAACCTGTTACACCACTCATCTGCTCTTTATAGAGAGCTCCTAACTCAGTTAACTTCTCACGACGCCACTCTTGCGTCTGAATCATCTGGCACGCATGCGACAAAGCCACCGCTTGTGAAGGTGGCATCGCCGTCGAGTACACATGATGGCGAGCAAACTGAGTTAAGTAATCACCCACTTCTGACGAACACAAAATCGCAGCACCAGATAGGCCAAATGCTTTACCAAAGGTCACCACCAAAATATCGGGGGAGATTTGTGCCGCACTGCAGCTCCCTGCCCCTTTATCACCTAATACGCCAATACCATGGGCATCATCAACCGCCAACCAACTGTCGTATTGATGAGTCAGGTTAGATATTTGATTGAGGGGAGCCTGGTCGCCATCCATGCTGAACACGCCTTCCGTCACAACCAAGGATTGTGGAGAACGGCTCAGCAGCGACTCTAGATGTTGCGTGTCGTTATGCTTAAAGCGTTTCATTGTTGCAGGAGAAAGCATCCCCGCTTCCATCAAAGAAGCGTGGTTAAGTTTGTCTTGCAGTAATGAGTCGTCTTTTTCGAGCAGAGAAAACAACAAGGCTTGATTAGCACTAAAACCAGAGCTAAACAGAATGGCACGTTCGAAGCCAAGCCATTCACACAGCAGAGCCTCTAAGTTTCGATGAGCTGGACTAAAACCAATAACCAATGGCGATGCCGCACTTCCAGCACCATATTGGGAAAGACCTGTTTGCCATGCATCGACCAGTTCAGGATCGTTCGCCAGACCTAAATAATCATTACTCGAAAAATTGATGAAACTAGAACCTTCGCTATTGAGCAAAGGACTATTGCTGTTTTCTAGCACCTTGAGTTGACGAGTCAACCCTTGCTCATGGCGATGAACAAGGGCTTCTTTAATGCGAGCTTTAAACAGTGGCATCGTAGAACATGTCATCTTTAGTTGGACGAGCCGCAACGCGCTCCACCACTTGATCTAACAGTTCGTTTTCTTGAATTTCGTCTGGCTTTTGAGCCACTTCTTGGCTGTTGATACCCAGCTTCTTAAACAACTGCATATCCGTGTCTTCATCAGGGTTTGGCGTCGTCAGTAGCTTACAACCGTAGAAGATAGAGTTCGCACCCGCCATGAAACACATCGCCTGCATCTGTTCGTTCATGTTCTCACGGCCTGCAGATAAACGAACCGCAGACATAGGCATCATGATACGAGCAATCGCAATCAGCTTAATGAAGTCGAAAGACTCAACATCATCGACGTTTTCCATCGGTGTGCCTTTCACTTTTACAAGCATGTTGATTGGCACACTTTCTGGGTGTACTGGAAGGTTCGCCAGCTCTACAAGAAGGCCTGCTCGGTCATTGGTGCTTTCGCCCATACCGATGATGCCACCAGAACAGATCTTCATTCCGGCATCACGCACGTGAGACAACGTGTCTAAACGATCTTGGTAAGTACGAGTGGTAATAATGCTGCCGTAGAACTCTGGAGACGTATCAAGGTTATGGTTGTAGTAGTCCAAACCTGCGTCTGCTAGCTCACCTGCTTGATCCGGCGTCAACATACCCAGTGTCATACAGGTTTCTAGACCCATGCCTTTCACACCTTTGATCATGTCAGTCAGGTGAGGCATATCGCGTTCTTTCGGGTTTTTCCATGCCGCGCCCATACAGAAGCGAGTTGAGCCCGCATTCTTGGCTTTTTGCGCCGCATCCAAAACACGCTCAACTTCCATTAAGCGTTCTTTGTCGACATCAGTTCGGTAGTGAGCACTTTGAGGACAGTACTTACAATCTTCAGGACAAGCACCTGTCTTTATCGATAAAAGCGTACTCACCTGCACGTGGTTGTGCTCTTGGTACTGTCTATGAACGACTTGAGCTTCAAACATTAAATCCATAAACGGTTTTTCAAGCAGCGCTGTTACTTCAGCAACTGTCCAGTCATGACGAACTTCCACGTGTCGATCCTTTTTTATTTTTTTGATGTTACAACTCTGTGTCTAGAGTTTGCATTTATGCTTGGCTAGTCTACCGACAAGCTTTAGACTGTCAACACATTGATAATATCAAAAGTTTACATTTGGTTATTTTCTAATCACACCAAGAATGGAAGTTACTATGGATCTCGCCTTTGATCGCCAGCATATCTGGCATCCCTACACATCAACGTTAACACCTCTGACCTGCTACCCAGTCACCAATGCAGACGGTGTTTACTTAGAATTAGAAGGCGGAAAACGAATTATTGATGGCATGTCGTCTTGGTGGTCAACCATTCACGGCTACAATCATCCAGCTCTGAATGCCGCTGCTCATAGCCAAATCGATAAGGTTTCACACGTTATGTTTGGTGGTATCACCCATCAGCCTGCCATCGATTTATGTAAGAAGCTTCTCAACCTAGCACCAAGTAATCTTGAACATGTATTCTTGGCTGATTCAGGCTCAGTCGCCGTAGAAGTTAGCCTCAAGATGGCGCTTCAATACTGGCATGCCAAAGGAGAACCTCGTTCGAAGTTCCTCACACTCAGGGATGGCTACCACGGTGATACCTTTGCAGCGATGTCAGTGACCGACCCAGATAATTCAATGCACAGCCTCTACAAAGGCTTTTTGCCTGAGCACATTTTTGCAGATTCACCGAAAACAGGCTTTTGGGATCAATGGGACGCTAACGACATAAACAGCTTCCGTGAAAAGCTAGCAACACATCATCAAGACGTCGCAGCCGTGATCTTGGAGCCGATCGTTCAAGGCGCTGGCGGTATGCGTATCTACCACCCTGAATTTCTGAAACAGGTGCGATTGCTGTGTGATGAATTTAACGTATTGCTTATTTTGGATGAGATTGCGACCGGATTTGGCCGCACAGGGAAACTGTTCGCGTGTGAACATGCCGACATTCAACCGGACATTCTATGTTTAGGCAAAGCGCTGACTGGCGGCTACATGACGCTGTCAGCAACGCTGGCGAGCAAAGAAGTCGCTGATACGGTATGTGGCGGTGAAGCGGGCTGCTTTATGCACGGACCAACCTTTATGGGGAACCCATTAGCTTGTGCCGTGGGTGCGGCAAGTTTATCCATCATAGAGCAAGGCCATTGGCAAAATCAGACTCAACAGATTGAACTGCTCTTTTCTGAGTTACTGCCACCTCTGCTGGAGCATGATCTGGTTAAAGACGTTCGCTGGTTGGGCGCAATTGGCGTTGTTGAAACTCACACGCCTGTCGATATGGAAATAATCCAAGCCCACTTTGTTGAACAAGGTGTTTGGATACGCCCGTTTGGCAGGTTGATTTATATGATGCCTCCTTTCATTAGCAAGCCTGAGCACATCGAACAACTTGTTTGCGCCATTGATAGCGCATTAAAAGATAGCCACTGCTTTACTTAACTCATGCAGGTCGCGTCTTATACGTATACCTTTATCTTATCGCAAATAAAAAACCCAGCCGAATGGCTGGGTTACAAAATTAATAGGACTCTAGGAGCTGCCTAACCAATGTGCGTTACGCCGCCCATGTATGGTTGAAGTACTGCTGGGATAGCAATACGGCCGTTAGCTTCTTGGTTGTTCTCAAGAATAGCAACCATAGTACGACCTACAGCAAGACCAGAACCGTTTAGTGTGTGCACAAGTTCAGGTTTCTTCTCGCCTTTACGACGGAAACGAGCTTGCATACGACGCGCTTGGAAATCCCACATGTTTGAACAAGAAGAAATCTCACGGTAAGTCTCTTGTGCTGGAACCCATACTTCTAAGTCGTAAGTTTTCGCAGAACCGAAGCCCATGTCGCCCGTACATAGAATCACTTTACGGTAAGGAAGTTCTAGAAGTTGAAGTACTTTCTCAGCGTGACCTGTTAGCTCTTCAAGCGCTGCCATTGAGTCTTCTGGCTTGGTGATTTGTACTAATTCAACTTTGTCGAATTGGTGCATACGGATAAGGCCACGAGTGTCACGACCGTAAGAACCCGCTTCAGAACGGAAACATGGTGTGTGAGCTGTCATCTTAAGTGGCAGTTCAGCTTCGTCAGTAATCGTGTCACGAACCATGTTCGTTACCGGTACTTCCGCAGTAGGGATAAGCGATAGAGTCTTAAGAGGAACATCACTCACTTGTTCAGTCAGCGGACTTGTGTGGAATAAGTCTTCGCCGAACTTAGGAAGTTGACCAGTACCGTATAGGCTATCGTGGTTCACTAGGTACGGTACGTACATTTCTGTGTAGCCGTGCTCATCAGTGTGAAGATCCAGCATGAACTGAGCAATCGCACGGTGTAGACGTGCAAATTTGCCTTTCATCACGATGAAACGAGAACCTGAGATTTTAACTGCGCTAGCAAAATCAAGACCGCCAGACATTTCGCCTAGATCTACGTGATCTTTCACTTCGAAGTCGTAAGTCTTAGGTTGACCCCAACGAGAAACTTCTACGTTGTCATCTTCGTCTTTACCATCTGGCACTTCTGCGTCAGGAAGGTTAGGAATCGACATGGTGATCGTTTCTAGCTCAGATTGAAGGTCAGCCAATGCTACTTTAGCTTGGTCTAGTTCTGCGCCTAAGTTGCCTACTTCTGCAAGGATACGCTCAGCTTCTTCATGGTCGCCTTTTGCTTTCGCTTGACCAATGGACTTCGATCGAGAGTTACGTAACGCTTGTAGCTCTTCAGTTTTCATCTGAAGGGACTTACGTTTTTCTTCAAGTTCACGAATTGTCTCTACATCAAGGGCGAAACCTCGACGTGCTAATTTTGCCGCTGTTTCATCCAGCTCAGCTCGAAGTAATTTAGAATCCAGCATTGCTAATCCTATGCTTTAGTTATTTGAATATTCAGTAGTTTGCTACTGAATCACTGCTAAACCCCTAAAACTGGTGCTATTTCGACCAATTATTAACGATTTAATTGAATTTTTATGACTAGGTAACGATATCCAAAAAAGACTACTTTTCATAGCGTTTTTGTGGGCTTTTTGCGTCCAAATCCGCCAGATAATCTAGCTTCTCGCCAATCTTGGTCTCTAAGCCTCGTTTTGTTGGGAAATAGTATTGCTTCTCTCCGATTTCAGGAGGCAAATACTTTTCGCCAGCCGCGTAGGCTCCCGGCTCGTCATGAGCATAACGATATTCTTGCCCATAGCCCATGTCCTTCATCAAAGTTGTCGGTGCATTTCGCAAATGATGAGGCACTTCATATTCAGGAAGGTTGTGCGCATCGGTTAACGCTTGTTTCCAAGCGGTGTAAACGGCGTTACTCTTTGGTGCACACGCTAAATAGACAACCGCTTGAGCAATAGCACGTTCCCCTTCCGCAGGGCCAATGCGAGTAAAGCAGTCCCAAGCCGACATCGCGACCTGCATCGCCCTTGGATCAGCATTACCGATATCTTCAGAAGCAATCGCCAATAAACGCCTAACGATATACAGAGGGTCGCAACCGGCGGCAATCATTCGCGCCGACCAATACAGAGCCGCGTCAGGGTTTGAACCACGAATCGACTTATGAACGGCAGAGATTAGGTCGTACCAAATATCGCCCTTGTTATCAAAGCGAGCGACTTTCTCACCAGCTACCTCAGCTAACAACTGCAACGTTATCGCTTTCTCGCCTTTGTCGTTGTCTTCTGCCATGTCATACAGCAGCTCAAGATAGTTGAGCGACATACGTGCGTCACCGTTGACCAGTTCAGCAAGGCGATCTAAGACGTTATCGGCAAAATTGGCAGACACATCACCCAACCCACGCTGTTTATCTTCGATAGCTTGGCAAATAACGAGGGAGATATCCTCAGTATTGAGAGAAGTCAGTTTGTAGACTCGCGCACGCGACAACAAAGCGTTATTCAATTCAAAAGAAGGGTTTTCTGTAGTCGCGCCGATAAACGTAACCGTGCCATCTTCGATATGAGGTAAGAACGCATCTTGCTGACTTTTATTAAAGCGATGGACTTCGTCCACAAACAGAATTGTTCTACGCCCGGCTTGCTTGTTTTCACGCGCTTTTTCAATCGCAATTCGAATATCTTTTACGCCCGAGGTTACCGCTGATACGCGTTCAACCTCTGCGCTCGCATAGTTCGCAGCCACTTCCGCTAACGTGGTTTTACCGGTGCCAGGAGGACCCCATAAAATCATCGAGTGAATATGGCCCGCTTCCAACGCTCTGCGAAGCGGTTTACCTGGACCCAATATATGCTGCTGACCGATGTACTGTTCAACAGTTTCAGGTCTCATACGAGCAGCAAGGGGACGAAAATCTTCGTCCCCTGCAAAATCTAAGCTGTAATTACTCAATTGCAATCTCTTGATTCGTTGATGGCATCAATGCCTATCGACTTACTACCAAACGATCTGTCAGTTTGGATCAATTTCTTTGGTCGTCGACCTCGACACCTTGCGGCGCCACAAAAGTAAAGCGGTCTGCTGCTGGCTTACCTAAGTCAACATTGCTAAAGGTAAACTCCCCTTTCTGACCATCTTGTTCAATCACATTAAAGCCCTGAACAATGCCCTTTTGGGTGATATTAATCTGGAAATCACCCTGATTAGAATCCACAGCCGTTGGCGTTAGCGTAAATTGATTACCAGTTTGCGCGACGTTGTAGTTGTCCCAATCGCTCTCTTGGTTGCGAGTCAGCAGTACAAAAGGCGTTTGTGATGTTGCTTGTTCTTGCCAGTAAATGCTCACTTGCTCAATGAACGGGCTGTAGTACCACAAGCTTTGGCCATCAGATACCAATAGGTTTTCATCAGGGAACGTAGTTTCCCAGCGGAATAAGCTAGGACGTGCAATCTCTACCGTGCCCTCACCTTCCATAACAACGTCACCATCAGGGCTAGTGACGACTTGTTTAAAGTCAGCACTAAAGCCAGCGTTCAATGCCAAGCGGCTACTCAACTCTTCTTTCGGAGAAGCAAACACTGAGAAGCTCATAAATAAAAGTGCGAATACTTTTTTCATCAATAATCCTGTTAAAACATAAGTCGGTCATATTTTCGATTTGACCGACTTAATGGGTATGAGTTCCTAGTGGAACTAATTTTTTGGTGGTGCTGGCGCTAAGACTTCTCGATTACCATTATGACCCGGAGCACTTACAATACCTTGCGCTTCAAGTTGCTCGACAATACGTGCGGCACGGTTATAACCGATCTTGAATCGACGCTGAACACCCGAAACTGAACCTCGACGTGAATGAACCACGTGCTCGACAACTTGATCAAACAAAGGATCAACTTCTTCATCGCCTTCCATTTTCTCACCCGGTAACAGTGCTTCTGGGGTTTGATCGCCGTTAGTAATCTCTTCAATATAGTTCGGTTTGCCACGTGCTTTCCAGTTATTCACAACCGCATGCACATCATCATCTGATGCAAAGGCACCATGTACACGAATGGTATGACTAGAACCCGGTGGTAAGTAAAGCATATCACCCATACCAAGTAGCGACTCCGCACCACCTTGGTCAAGAATGGTTCTAGAATCCGTTTTAGTCGATACGGTGAAAGCAACACGTGTTGGTATATTAGCTTTGATAAGACCTGTAATTACGTCTACAGATGGGCGTTGAGTTGCAAGAATCAAATGGACACCGGCTGCTCGCGCTTTTTGTGCCAAACGAGCAATCAGCTCTTCTACTTTCTTGCCCACTACCATGATTAAGTCGGCAAATTCATCAACGATCACCACAATGTAGGGCAGCTTTTCAAGCAATGGTGCTTCAGGGTCCATGCTGTCCCCCGGCTTCCATAATGGATCATGAATTGGGTGACCCGCATCAGCAGCCATCTTAAGCTTATCGTTGTAGCCTTTAATGTTACGAACACCAAGCGCCGACATCAGCTTGTAACGACGTTCCATTTCGCCTACACACCAACGAAGGGCGTTAGACGCATCTTTCATGTCAGTCACAACTTCAGACAATAGATGTGGAATACCTTCATATATAGACAATTCCAACATTTTCGGGTCAATCATGATGAAACGAACGTCTTCAGGTGATGCCTTGTAAAGCATACTCAAGATCATCACGTTCACACCTACAGACTTACCAGAACCAGTTGTACCCGCTACAAGAACGTGTGGCATTTTCGATAGGTCAGCAATCACCGCTTCACCTGCGATATCTTGCCCGAGGACTACGGTTGTTGGTGATTTCGCTTCTTGGAACTGAGTACTGCTTACCACATCTGAGAAGAATACCGTTTGACGACTCATGTTCGGTAATTCCAAGCCTACATAAGGCTTACCCGGAATAACCTCCACGACACGTACTGCCAATGCAGACAGCGAACGTGCTAAGTCCATTGAAAGCCCTGAGATACGGCTTACTTTCACACCGGGAGCCAAATCCAACTCAAATCGAGTAATCACTGGACCAGGGAAAATATCAACTACATCAGCCTTGATCTTGTAGTCCGCTAGTTTCGATTCAACCAGACGAGCAATCGCTTCTAGTGCGTCACGGTCGATAAAGGTTTCACGCTTTTCAGGATGGAACAACAATTCAAGTGTTGGCAACGGCTCTGCTGGCTTTGGCAAGTTCACATCTTGCTGAACTAAAAACGGATTTTGTGCCGCTGCCATATTAGCCTGTGCTTTAGACACTTTGCTTTGGAACGCAGCAACATCTTGGTCCTCATGTAAAGGCTCTTCTTCTGTCACTTCTTCCCAAGGAAGATCAACGATAGGATCTTGCCTTTGCTCTATTGATTTCGTAAGTTCAGACTGCTCTTGTCCATTAGACAAAGACTCCGGTTGTTCTGTGTTTTCGTCTTCTGCTCGTTCAATATCAAATTTTGAATTCGGTTCAAAGAACGGGTTTTCAGTCATATCAATAGGTGGTTCTTGCGCTGAAAACGCTTGTGACATTTCTCTTTGCTCATCCGCTGATGCAGCATACAACGACTCAGGTTGAACACCTTCTGAATCGAACTCAGTCTTTACTTTTTCTGTCCTACCCATTTCTGAGGCCGCATTATCAACGTCAATATCACTAGCAGCACTAACTTGTGACTGATCACTCTGCGCATATTCTTGGTATGAGGTTTGAGATTCGTGTGCACCCACCTGATCATGTTCAGCAAGATCATCTTCATACATAGCGGCACTTTCTAACTGTTCTATAGTCGCATTCAACTGTTTTGAACGCTCTACGCCCTCTTCCAATAACTCATTTGTATCTTGGACAGGGGGAACAAGGGGCTGCTCTACAGAGGCTCTCTCATTGTGGGCTGATGTTTTTTGTTCATTTGAGGAGGCAACCGTCTTATTAGGAGCCTCTACAGGCATGTGGATATTGTAATGGCGCCTTTGCGATGCAGTATCGTCTAACGTGCTTGTAGCAGTCTCTGAAGGCTCAGCTGTCGCAGGGAAACTCATTGCAGGATCAAAAGCGGTTTGATCTGCGTCTTTCGCGTCTTCAGTAAAAGATATATCCCGGTAAGTAGGCTCTTGATGACGCATTTCAAACCGATCTCGATCTGCCGACTCCTTCAACTCAGGTTCTAGCAGTTCTTGATCTTGTCCGCGTGCTCGATTGACTGCAGACGTAAAAAGTTTGAGCGCGCCTTCGCCTAGCCATTCAACAATACTTAGCCAAGAAATACCCGTTAATAGAGTAAAGCCAGCCCCCCATAAGAACAGGAGAACAAGTGTGCTACCAAGAATATTCAGAGTTGGAAGTGCAAGGCTACTTAGTACATCACCAACCACACCACCTGATGAAAAATACCAAATGTCGTCAAAATTGATATCCGCTAGACCACAACT
This sequence comes from Vibrio sp. RW, assembly GCF_027587105.1. Classification (NCBI taxonomy): domain Bacteria; kingdom Pseudomonadati; phylum Pseudomonadota; class Gammaproteobacteria; order Vibrionales; family Vibrionaceae; genus Vibrio; species Vibrio sp. RW. Next base: position 77,638 of record NZ_JAPPTM010000012.1, on the reverse strand, counting down.
AGTAAGAATCAGCACAGTAAGCCCAAGTAAGCGAGATCCCCATAACATGAAGTCTATCTGTTCATCTTCATTACGTTTTCGGAACAGCACCCATGCAGTAACCGTTACCAATATAGGTATCGGGTAGGCCAGAGAGCCAAATATAAAGAAAAGTGTATCCGCCAACCATGCACCTAGATAGCCACCCGCATTTTGAATGTCACCACCCCATGCCGTTTGTGACCATGATGGGTCTGCAGGACTAAAAGTTAATAACGCCACGGCAAGTAGAATAGAGAAAAGAACACCCAGTATGAGGCTGCACTCTTTTAGACGTTGAGAACCACTTAAACGAGGAGACTGAGGCTCTTCACTCGTTTTAATGATTGTTTCTACTTTATTACTGCTCTGCTTGAACATAAACCAACTTAATAATTGAACGAGATAAAAACACAGCGAGCGGACCAAGCCGCTCGTTTCAATGAAACTACTGTTGATTTAACCATATCAAACCAAAAAACCCAATTCCAGAAAGCAAGAAAGCGGAACAAAAGTCCGCTTTCTTTCATTTCATCAATTATGATTAACGAGTCTTAATCACAAGTTGATTAGTTTGTTTCACTTCTTCCATTACCACGTAAGTTCTAGTGTCGTTTACGCCTGGTAGACGCAGCAACGTATCACCTAATAACTTACGGTAAGCACCCATATCGGATACTCGAGTTTTTAGAAGGTAGTCAAAATCACCCGACACTAAATGACACTCTTGGATATCATCAAGTTTCTGAACAGCGGTGTTGAATTGCTCGAACACATCTGGAGCACCACGGTTCAACGTAATTTCAACAAACACTAAAAGTGAAGCATCGAGGTACTGTGGGTTCAGCAACGCTGTGTACCCATTAATGTAACCTTGACGTTCTAAACGGCGAACTCGCTCAAGACATGGAGTTGGAGAAAGTCCTACTCTTTTCGAGAGTTCAACGTTTGAGATACGACCGTCTTTTTGCAACTCATTAAGAATGTTGCGGTCAATACGATCTAGTTCCTTGGACGGCTTCTTATAATTGTCTGCCATTTTTTATTCCACCTTATTACTTCCTTGCAAAAAAATATACTACAACTTTTTAATATTCAGTATCAAATTTTATTTAAACCCATCTATACTAGCTATTAATTCGACAGAATTACCCTACACATAGATAAAACAACCAAAATAAAATAAGGAATCAGGATGATCATTGGCGTACCTAAGGAAATCAAAAACCACGAATACCGCGTTGGTATGACCCCAGCTAGCGTGAGAGAACTTATTTCACACGGCCACCAAGTTTTTGTAGAAACCAATGCCGGTAATGGTATCGGTTTTTCAGACGATGATTACATCGCTGTAGGCGCATCCATTCTTCCTACTGCTTCTGACGTTTTCGCAAAAGCAGAGATGATTATAAAGGTTAAAGAACCTCAAGCTGTCGAGCGAGCTATGCTTCGCGAGGGGCAAATATTATTTACCTATTTACACCTTGCACCAGATTTTCCACAAACTGAAGAGCTTATCAAGAGCAAAGCTGTCTGTGTAGCCTATGAGACTGTAACAGATAATATGGGTCGCTTGCCACTATTAGCACCAATGTCTGAAGTCGCTGGGCGCATGTCTATTCAAGCTGGTGCACAAACATTAGAGAAATCTAATGGTGGTTGTGGCCTTCTTCTTGGTGGCGTTCCAGGTGTTGAGCCGGCAAAAGTTGTTGTTGTTGGCGGCGGTGTTGTTGGTGCTAACGCAGCACGTATGGCTGTTGGCCTTCGCGCTGATGTTACAGTCCTTGACCGTAACCTAGATACACTTCGTCGCCTGGATGAAGAATTCCAAGGCCGCGCAAAAGTGGTTTATTCTACTGAAGACGCTATCGAGAAGCATGTTCTAGAAGCTGACCTAGTGATCGGTGCTGTACTGATCCCAGGCGCAGCGGCTCCTAAACTGGTTACTAAAGAGCATATCGCTAAGATGAAGCCAGGTTCAGCAGTTGTTGACGTTGCAATAGACCAAGGTGGTTGTTTCGAGACTTCTCACGCAACCACTCACGCAGACCCAACTTACATCGTTGATGACGTAGTTCACTACTGTGTTGCAAACATGCCTGGTGCCGTTGCTCGTACTTCTACTTCCGCGCTAAACAATGCAACACTTCCTTACATTGTTAAGCTAGCAAACAAAGGCTACCGCGAAGCACTTCTGTCTGATGAAGGTTTCCTAGAAGGTCTAAACGTCATTCATGGTAAAGTGACTTGTAAAGAAGTTGCAGAGAGCTTTGACCTAGAATACGTAGACCCAGCAGAAGCTATCGCAATGTTTAACTAATGATGTAGTGACTAACTGAGCGTACATCTTCTCGTTGAAGCGTCCAGTTAACCCACACATAAAAAGCCAGTCCGACATTTCTCGAACTGGCTTTTTTGTATCTATAGCACTATCGCTCGTGAACTATGATCAACGGCCTGTCTTATACTCGTGAGATTTACCGGTCGCTCTTAACACCATGAATCAACAGATTTCGAGGCGTGACACTGCGATCACAAAACTCTTCGATGCTTGCCTCATATCCTTGCTCTTGCAAGTAGATAGCGCGATCTAAAGCTAGCCATATCTCTAGCGGTCGCCTGAAAACTTGCTGAACCAAACTCAGCTTCTCCATTTCCCAGAAAAGTTTCTCGCCTTGAGCAAAATAGAACTCAAAATCGATATCCGTACCAAGTGGTAACTCTTTCACTTCAGATGCCCACAGGCAAAATGATTCAAACCCGTCAGATAGCTCTGATTTCTTGATGCTCGGTACTGGGATGTATTCATCGATATTTAGCTCAGCCTTAAGCAGTTGGCAAAAACCCAAACGATAACTCATCTCTAACTGACGATGTCGCTTTACTCTTTCACCACCAGTAACCGTTTCTTGAAGTGGGATTCGTAAATCACTCTTACTCAGTGTTAAAGCGGATTTTTTCGCAACTGATGACATTGGTTGGTATTTTTCGTCACGAATAAGGTGATAACAACAAGGTGAGATAGTGACTGCTGGTAGCCCGTGTGAGACCGACTTTTTAACCAACTCAACATGAAGGTCGCCACAGGCATGCAGTGCGACAGCGTGTTGATTTGGATTAAATACCTCATCTGCACTGTCAGAAAACGCATCACCTTGAACAAACATCATTTCTAAACGTTGTGAATCTGCAATCTTTTGCCCGCTTTCGCATAGTGATTGTTGCCACTCGAAGCTGGTCACTTTTTGCTTCGATTGTTGAGATAAGATACGACCGAGGAAGCCCTTTCCAGAACACCACTCCAACCACTCTTTGCCGTGGTGATGGTCAAGCGAAGCCTCGCCCATCGAAACAATCTGTTGTAGCTTTCTTCCCGGAATGCCATCTTCGGTACCTCGTGGAAGCGTTAGCCCTTTAAGTGCTGTGGAAGTGAACTGAATGCTTTGATTCGCTTCCTCTAACTCGGGAAGAAAACCAATAAGCTCTTCTACCAACACTTGAGGCTGTTCTTTAAGAATCTGAATATTCTCGATACTCAATCTATCCAACCAATCGACAAGCGGGCGATTCACATCAACCCAAGGTTGTTGCTGAGTTTGGCATAGGTGGAAAGGATCTGAACGCCAGTAAACTTGGTTCTCAAGCAGGAATGAATCGAGTGTTTTAAATCGTGAATGCATGCTTCCCCCTATGGTGCGAGGATTGTAGGGGTAAGAAAAAGAAATAGAAAGGGTCGATATAAAAAGAACAGCAAAGAAAGATAGAAATCAGAAAGAAAAACGGCCTGTATCTACAGGCCGAATAAGAATCTAGATTTGCACGATGGGATTAACGAACAGGTAGCTCGATATCTTTAAACATCTCTTCAATCTCTTCATTCGATTTCAAAGAAATCGCTTGCTCTACTACAGGGCGAGTTAAGTGCGGTGCAAAACGCTCCATGAAATCAAACATGTAAGAACGCAGGAAGGTGCCCTTTCTAAAGCCGATGCTTGTGGTGCTTGCACCAAACAGATGGCTGGCATCAATGGCCACCAAATCAGTATCTTGTTCTTGGTCGATGGCCATACTTGCAATAACACCAACACCGATGCCCATTCGAACATAAGTCTTAATCACATCAGCATCAGTGGCTGTAAATACCACTCGAGGTGTTAAGCCAACTTTATTGAATGCTGTATCCAGCTCAGAGCGACCAGTAAAACCAAATACATAGGTAACCAGAGAGTAAGCAGCAAGATCTTCGATAGTGATATTTCGTTTTTGCGCCAGAGGATGATCTTTAGTAACAACTATTGAACGGTTCCAATGGTAACAAGGCAGCATAATCGCATCTTGGTAAAGATGAAGCGCTTCCGTTGCAATTGCAAAATTAGCCGTACCCTTAGCAACCGCTTCCGACATTTGGCTAGGCGTACCTTGGTGCATGTGAAGTGATACTTTTGGGTAACGCGCCGTGAAGCCCTTAATTACATCAGGCAGAGCATAACGAGCTTGAGTATGTGTTGTTGAAATATTCAATGTCCCCATCTCAGGATGAGTGTGTTCACCCGCAACGGATTTAATACTTTCAACACGGGCTAAGATCTCTTGAGAGATACGAATAATATCTTCACCAGCTTGAGTAACCTGCGTTAAATGTTTACCGCTACGTTCAAAGATCTGAATCCCTAACTCATCTTCTAATAATCTAACTTGTTTACTAATACCCGGTTGAGATGTGTACAAACTCTCTGCTGTCGCAGAAACATTTAGGTTATGGTTTACAACCTCAACAATGTACTTCAGTTGCTGTAACTTCATATTTAACCCCGTAATCCTTTACTCATTTCTGTGATAACTTATTTGTAAAGGGAGCGTTATAGTCTCGTGTAATATAATTAATAGTTATAACGCCTCAAGCCCTAAAATGACAGAAATATTGAGTTTTTATAGGTTAAAAAACAATAATACCAATAACGCTTTGCAACCTACTCCTCATTCTCATACATTAGTTAGTAAGTTTTGATTGCCGATTACGCTCAACAAGAGATAATGATAAATTGCAATTTACGAGTGCCGATACGCCATGGAATCGTGTATCCTTTCTAGTTAGCTATAAAAAACAACAAGCAGACACAAATATATGAATATTGGTTTAATCATTGCCTTAGTAGCCGTTCTTTTGGTGTTAGTTTTAGGCTACAACATCATGCTTCAATATAAAGTTAAGGTAGAAACAGCAAAGAAGCAGGAAGCTTCTCGTTATCTAACCATTATTGACGGAACAGAAGAGTTGATTGGCAATGCTCATCACATGCCTTTTAGCCAAGATCTTCTTGTATGCTTAAATAATCGAATTCTTGATGCATTGGAAAACATGTATCAACTCGACCCAAAAAATAAGCAACTAGCTCAACGCATCGAAAGCGTAAAGCAACAAATCACTCAGCTCAAAGAGAACTATCAAGGTGGCGAGAGCACTACTTTTCGAGTTCCAAGCAGTGACAAGCAGGCGATCATGATGCTTAAATTAGTTAAGCGCCTACGCGATACGGTGCGTAACGAGCACAATAAAGGCCGCTTCGAGACTCAGGCTTATGTAGTAGAAAACGCTCGTCTAGAAACGATTCAGATCCGCATCAACATCGAGAACGTTATTAAACGTGCAAATGACTCTATCTCTCGTGGACAACCGGGAACGGCGATTCAGTTACTACGTAAAGGTATAGATGCACTAGCAACCAAAAACGATGCATATTCTAATCAAGCAAAAGAAAAGCTTCAGCAGATGCTAAACGACCTTGATCAGAAGCGCCTAGATAAAAACGCACAAGATTTACAACAAATAGAATCTAAAGAGCGTGATGACGATATGGATGCCCTCTTCGGTCAGAAGAAGAAGTGGTAAGAGTTTAACTAAAATGCTTAAAGGCCACTTTATCTATAGTAAATAAGTGGCCTTTTTTGTGCCTATCGAATTTCCTTCCCCGATATAGGGAGATCTCTTCAGCTGTGATAAAATCCCGCATTATCAACAAACTTGCCCCGAACATGTATCAAGAATTATTAGATCCAATTCACTCCTTTCTTAAAGCTGAAACGCCAGATTCATGGATCGATGAAGCCAAAAAGCCAGAAAACCTGCACATCATTCTACGTGATCACATGCTTTGTGAGCTTAAAGCGGCTCAGAGCGCTCTGTTCCTTATCCGTAAGTACGCGGTTGATAAAGAGAGTGCAAAACAACTGAATGAGTGGATCCTGCCATACGAGCAGTTTGCTTATCGTCGTATCGGAGATCTAGAGTCACTTCGTGGTAAAAGCAACGTATCAAAACAAATCACAGCGAAAGATGGCTGCAATTATGGTGCAGACCTGATCGAGAAAATGGTGTTACTGATCAAAGAAGAGCTGCATCACTTATACCAAGTACTAGAATTGATGGAAAAGAAAGGCGTCACGTACCAACCGATAGAGGCGGGTCGCTATGCTAAAGGTTTAATCAAACAAGTAAAAACTTACGAGCCAGATGCTCTGGTCGATAAACTTATAATCGGCGCCTTCATTGAAGCTCGTTCTTGTGAACGCTTCGCGAAACTTGCTCCTTTCTTAGAAGAAGACATGGAGAAGTTTTACGTGTCTCTACTTCGCTCAGAAGCGCGTCACTATCAAGATTACCTTGAGTTAGCAGAGCAGATCGCAGGCAAAGATATCTCCGAGCGTATTGCTCACTTTGCGCAAGTAGAAGCTGACTTAATAACTTCAGAAGACAGTGATTTTAAATTCCATAGCGGTACTCCAGTTTAAGCTCAGCATAGTAAATCCAAACCAATTTATGTCTCATCAATAAATAAGAAGGCCAGCAAATTGCTGGCCTTCTTATTTTGCATCGCTATCTACAGATAAACTTACACAAGCGTGCCGTTGATCTCAGCAAGAACCGCTGCAGGGTCTACAGCTTGCGTAATTGGGCGGCCGATAACAAGATAGTCAGACCCCGACTCAATCGCTTTAGACGGCGTCATGATACGCTTCTGGTCACCAACATCAGCACCTACAGGACGAATACCAGGAGTCACTAGCTTAAACTCCTGACCAAGAGCGCCTTTCAGTAAAGAAGCCTCTTGTGCTGAACATACAACACCGTCTAGGCCAGAGTTTTTAGTAAGAGAAGCCAATCGCATTACTTGCTGTTGTGGTTCTAGGTCTAAACCGATACCCGCTAGATCAGACTGCTCCATGCTGGTTAGTACCGTCACACCGATTAACAACGGACGATCTTTACCATATGGTTCTAAGATTTCACGCGAAGCCGTCATCATACGCTCACCGCCACTGGCGTGTACATTCACCATCCAAACGCCTAATTCAGCGGCAGCACGCACTGCTTTTGAACATGTGTTAGGGATGTCGTGGAATTTAAGGTCTAAGAATACTGAGAAACCACGCTTATGTAATTCACGAACAAACTCAGGGCCAAACAAGGTAAACATCTCTTTGCCGACTTTTAAGCGGCAAGATGCTGGGTCAATACGATCAACAAAGGCTAACGCATCCGCTTGGTTGTCATAATCCAAGGCTACAATGATTTTTTGGTCGTTCATTTCATCTCCTAACGCAGTTAACTTTCTACAAAATATCTACTCACCTACACATAGCGGGTGATAAATAACAGTCATAAAAATGCAGCCCGAAAGCTGCAATTAAAAATTTGGTCTTAAAATGACCACAAATCTATTCACCATCAAGCCCACGAATAGGCTTGATCGTCCCCCACCCTTTACACGAAGGACAGTGCCAATACATTGAGTGTGTTGAGAAACCACACTGATGGCAACGATAATGCGGCTTAAGCTTCAATTGTTCACCCACCATAGACTGTAGAGTAGTTAAGCTTTCTTTCGCTCGGCCTTCTTCTGCTTCAGCTAGGTGGTAATCGATTAGTCGATAAAAACCTTTCATTGTTGGGTTTTTGACAAGTTGCTTAGTCAGTAGTTCTTGGGCTGACCCGACATCTTCATGGTGAGCAACCAACTGAGCAAGCATCAGTTCAGCGGATACTCCGGCTTTCTTCTGAATACAAGCTTTAAGGAACTCAACCAATTGAGCTTCCCGTCCGATCTTGTGGTAACACTCTGCAAGGGTTGGCAATACCTCACTAATAAAGTCGATATCTTGCTCGAGAACCGACTCCAGACAAGTAATTGTCTTTTGATAATCTTCGTTTGCTAAATGGAACTTACCTAAGGCAATGCTAGCACGAACACATTTAGGGTCTTCAGATAAAGCCTTCTTAAAGTGTTGAAGTGCCTTAGCGCGATTACCATCAGCTTGTTCTTGCATCGCAAGCTCACACCAAAAATGTGCAACTGTCGCACGCATCTTCACTTTCTTCTTACCGAGTTTCACTAAGATATTTCCGTAATGGATAGCTTTGTGCCACTCTCGTGTTTGCTGATAAATAGCAACCAACTGCTGTAAAGCACCCTCTTTGTGATCGGGTTCTTCGACAAGCTGTTCAAAGATCTTCTCGGCGCGGTCGAGAAAACCAGAGACCATATAGTCTTTAGCTAACTGTTGTAGTGCGAGGTTTTTCTGATCGAGAGTAAGCCCCGAACGAGAGATAAGATTTTGGTGAATACGAATAGCACGGTCGACTTCACCCCTTGAACGGAACAAATTGCCCAAGGCCAAGTGCGTATCGATGGTTTCATTGTCTACTTGAAGTAGCTCGATAAAATGATCTACTGCTTTGTCAGATTGGTCCGACAGCAGTAGATTCAAACCCGTCACATACTGACGGGAGATCTGGTGTGATTGTTTCTGTTTTTCTTGCTGAGCATTACGATTACCCATATACCAACCATAAGCAGCGGCAATTGGTAAAAGTAAGAACAGTAACTCTAACATCAAATATAGCCTTAAGCTTTAGTGGCAGCAGCTACCTGCTTTGATTGCTTATTAAGCTGTTTTTTCAAGCGATGAATTTTCAGCTGAGATCGCATGTGCATATTACCAAAGACTAACCAAGCAAGGCCAAAGCCTGAAACGAAGACCACACCTAATAAGCTGGATAAGTGGAAGTCACCTTGTGCTAGCAGATAATTGAAGTTCACAGTGGTTTGGTTCTGAGAGCCTAAAGCCAGTGCAATTAGGAAAAGTGCGATAACGGCGACTATTTTTATAATTTTCATAGTTCATCACTCATTGGTTGGTTAGCTGTACGATTATGCAGGAAAATTGCTAATCAGACCACCATATTATGGTCATAAAAAAGCGGCATACATTGTAGTATGCCGCTTTTCTTAATTCCGATAAATGGACTACAATCCTGAATTTACTCTTTCACGTAGCTCTTTACCCGGTTTAAAGTGAGGAACGTATTTACCTTCCAATTCTACCTTGTCGCCAGTCTTTGGATTACGTCCAACACGAGGTTCACGGTAGTGAAGAGAAAAGCTACCAAAACCGCGAATTTCGATTCGGTCACCACTTTCTAATGTTGAAGCCATATGCTCTAAAATGTCTTTTACAGCGTCTTCAATTTCTTTAGCAGAAAGGTGCGTTTGCTCAGCGCACAGTCTTTCAATCAATTCAGACTTAGTCATAGTTACCCTCGTTGGTTTTCTTTTTAGAAATTATAGACCTATCGGAAAAATAAGCAAAAAAAAAGGAGCCTTACGGCTCCTTTCTTAGCTATATAGCTATAATTCTCTTAATGAGAAGCTATTATTCGCCTTTAGCAGCTTTGAATGCGTCTGCCATTGCGTTACCGAACGCGCCTTCATCAGACTTGTTCAGTGAAGCCATTGCTTCTTGCTCATCAGCTTCATCTTTAGCTTTGATAGATAGGTTGATTACGCGGTTCTTACGGTCTACACCAGTGAACTTCGCTTCAACGCTATCGCCAACGCTTAGGATTAGAGATGCATCTTCGATACGGTCACGAGAAACTTCAGAAGCACGTAGGTAGCCTTCAACGCCTTCGATTAGCTCGATAGTAGCGCCTTTAGCGTCAACTGCAGTTACAGTACCGTTTACAAGAACACCTTTCTTGTTGTCAGCAACGTATGCGTTGAACGGGTCGTTTTCCATTTGCTTAACGCCAAGAGAAATACGCTCACGCTCTGCATCTACTGCTAGAACAACAGCAGAGATTTCGTCGCCTTTCTTGTATTCACGTACAGCTTCTTCGCCTGCAGCGTTCCAAGAAATGTCAGATAGGTGTACTAGACCGTCGATACCGCCTTCTAGACCGATGAAGATACCAAAGTCAGTGATAGACTTGATCTTACCAGTAACTTTGTCGCCCTTAGCTTGCATTTCTGCAAATGACTGCCATGGGTTAGCTTTACACTGTTTCAGACCTAGAGAGATACGACGACGTTCTTCGTCGATATCAAGAACCATAACCTCAACTTCGTCGCCAACATTAACAACTTTAGAAGGGTGGATGTTCTTGTTAGTCCAATCCATTTCAGAAACGTGTACTAGACCTTCAACGCCTTCTTCGATTTCAACGAAGCAGCCGTAGTCAGTTAGGTTTGTAACACGACCAGAAAGCTTGTGACCTTCTGGGTAACGCTTAGCGATTGCTACCCATGGATCTTCGCCTAGTTGCTTAAGACCTAGAGAAACACGAGTGCGCTCACGATCGAACTTAAGAACTTTAACTAGGATTTCGTCACCAACATTAACGATCTCTGATGGGTGCTTAACACGCTTCCAAGCCATATCTGTGATATGTAGAAGACCGTCAACACCGCCAAGATCAACGAATGCACCGTAGTCAGTAAGGTTCTTAACGATACCTTTAACTTCAGTACCTTCCTGTAGAGTTTCAAGAAGTTCGTCACGCTCAACACTGTTTTCAGATTCGATAACAGCACGACGAGAAACAACAACGTTGTTACGCTTCTGGTCTAGCTTGATTACTTTGAACTCTAGCTCTTTGTTTTCTAGGTGAGCAGTGTCACGGATAGGACGTACGTCTACTAGAGAACCAGGAAGGAAAGCACGGATACCGTTAAGTTCAACAGTGAAACCGCCTTTAACTTTACCGTTGATGATACCAACAACAGTTTCAGCTTCTTCACAAGCTTTCTCAAGTACGATCCAAGCTTCGTGACGCTTAGCTTTCTCACGAGAAAGTTGAGTCTCACCGAAACCATCTTCAACAGCGTCTAGAGCTACGTCTACTTCAGCACCAACTTCAACTTCAAGTTCGCCAGCAGCGTTCTTGAATTGTTCAGCAGGGATAGCAGATTCAGACTTAAGACCAGCATCTACAAGAACGAAACCGTTCTCGATAGCTACTACAGTACCTTTAACGATGCTGCCTTGTTGGAATTCAGTTTCAGATAGAAACTCTTCAAAGAGTTGAGCAAAAGATTCAGTCATTATTTAATCTTCAATAATTAAACGTCCATGGGTATCCTACCGCATGGGGTTGATAAATTCGCCGGTCATCATCCTTGCGACCAACGTTCTTACTCGCTCGGTGAAATTACCCAGCCAGCTTCGATTCAATATAGTGTAGCGCTTTTTCTACTACTTGCTCGATGTTCATCGAGGTAGAATCAAGCACAAGCGCATCCTCAGCTGGGCGTAATGGCGCAACTGGGCGATTACGATCTCGATCGTCTCGCTCTTGGATCTCGCTCAAAAGGTCGTCAAATTTAACATCTAACCCCTTCTGTTGCAACTGTTTAAGGCGGCGACTCGCGCGCTCTTCAGCACTTGCATCTAAAAATATTTTGGCTTCAGCTTCAGGAAACACAACCGTTCCCATGTCACGGCCATCAGCGACCAGACCAGGAACTGAGCTGAATGCGCGTTGACGACGAAGTAAAGCTTCACGAACGCGAGGTAAAGCAGCCACTTTTGAAGCCGCCATGCCAGTCTCTTCTTTACGAAGCTCACCAGACACGTCTTCACCTTCTAAGATAACCTTAACCAAATCGCCTTCCGCAATAAACTGCACATCTAAGTGAGTTGCAAGCGGTACTAAAGCTTCTTCTGATTCAGTATCGACACCGTGGTGAATTGCAGCTAAAGCCAGTACGCGATAGATCGCACCTGAGTCTAGAAGATGAAAGCCTAGCTTATCTGCTAGTAACATACACAGGGTACCTTTACCTGCACCACTTGGTCCATCAACCGTAATCACTGGGCTTTGAGAAGGCATCTTTTACTCCACGTTTTGTCGTAAATTTTATTCTGTACTAGCGATTCGCTACTACTTTATAGGCGGCATATTATAGAGAAAAATTGGAAGTCGAGCGAGGTAAATCTCATATAATTCAGAGTGGATGATGCATTAGCAAATACAATCGACTCAATATCCGCCAGCTTAGGCGAGTAGACACGTGCACATTTTCTATCGGCATAAAAAAGCCTCGCAATAAGCAAGGCTCATGATTTTGCATTTAGTAGAGCAAAGAAGTAGTGGCTCGAAGAAATTTAACCAATAATAGCGCGAACCGCTTCTAAGTCTTCTAGAGTATCCACCCCTGCAGAAGGCGCTTCCATTGCAACGTCTACGTGAATTTTCTCGCCGTACCACAGTACTCGTAGTTGCTCTAGACACTCAATACGTTCAAGGGTACTTGGTTCCCAATTGATGTAAGTATTGATAAAGCCCGCACGGTAAGCGTAGATACCGATATGACGCAGTAAAGGAGATTCCGCAGCTGTACCATTGTTCGCGTAGGCATCGCGATCCCAAGGAATCGTCGCACGACTAAAATACAGTGCATAACCGTCTTTATCCGTCACCACTTTTACAGCGTTAGGATTAAATACTTCATCAGCGTGAGTAATTTCTACACCTAGTGTTGCCATTGGTGCTGTGCTATTCGCCAGGTTATTTGCAACCTGATTAATAATTGCAGGTGGGATAAGAGGCTCATCACCTTGAACATTCACGATGATATGATCATCAGGAATCTTCATGACTTCAATCACTTCAGCTAAACGCTCTGTACCCGAGTCATGATTCGGTGATGTCATACAAACAGTGGCACCAAATGCTTTAACCGCTTTTTCAACTCGGGCATCGTCAGTAGCGATAATAACGTTATCAGCACCTGTCTTCATTGACTGTTCGTATACCCATTGAATCATCGGTTTTCCACCAATGTCAGCAAGTGGCTTCCCTGGCAGACGGCTCGATTGGTATCTTGCAGGTATAACAACCGTATAAGACATTACTTACCCTCATCCATCGAAACAGTGCGCGCTTCAGGCTCTAGAAGAACAGGAATTCCCTCTTTGATTGGATAAGCAAGACGGTCAATTTTACAAATAAGCTCTTGCTTATCTTTGTCAAAAGTTAGTTTACCTTTACATACAGGACAAGCAACGATCTCAAGCAGACGGTGATCCATAGTATTCCATAACCTCTTTTATTCTTTTTAAAATTTGCTGTTGCGAATCTTCATCAAACTGCGCAGAAACTGGAAGATACCACCAGTTGTCTTGAGCATATTCTTCGCATTTTACAGCGTCTTTTTCTGTCATAATCATATTCATACCTTTCTTTGCTAAGGTATGAAGTTCATCTTTATCAAAATCTTGATGATCGGAGAAGCCTTGAGTGAAAACCACATCACCATCAAGTTCGTCTAATGTTTTAAAAAAGCGTGGCGGATGGCCTATTCCTGCAAAAGCCACCAGCTTCGGTAATTCTGCTACTGACTTTTTCTGTCTAGTCTTTAGATTAACCGCTTCACTAGGCAACAAAGACATTGAGAACTCTCGCCCTTGCGCCTTTCCACCATTGTTAATCAAGAAATCGACATCATCTAAACGTGATACTGGCTCTCGCAATGGACCCAGTGGAATTAGGCTCTCATTACCGAAACGTCTTGCACCGTCAATAACTGAAAACTCAATATCGCGTTCAAGCGCATAATGTTGCAGTCCATCATCAGTGATAATGACATTAACACCTTCACTCAGCAAAGCCTTCACTGCATTTGCACGTACAGGGTCAACCGCAACAGGGCAACCGGTTCGCTTGCGGATCAAACGAGGCTCGTCACCCGAATGTTCGGCTGGCGTATTTTCATCTAGCACGAGTGGATAGTTTGGCGCTTTAGCCCCATAACCTCGAGACACCACACCAGGTTTAAAGCCATTGGCTTGCAGCATCTCAACGAGCCAGATCACAACAGGTGTTTTGCCATTACCGCCAGCGGTTATGTTACCAACAACAATCACTGGTAGAGCTGGTCGATAAGTCTCTTTTTTACCAGATAAGTACGCATCACGACGTTGACCACTGATCATTTTGAACAGCAGGCTCAATGGCCACAACAGTGGCCAAAGAAGATATTTCAACGGATGATTGTTAAACCAAATCTTTTCGATCACAACAACGACCTAATCTTATCCGCTGAACTGAATTCGATGCAGCTGCGCGTAAGCACCATCATGTTCAATAAGTTCTGCGTGCGCGCCTCTTTCTACAATTTGGCCATCATCAACCACTAAGATCTCATCGGCTTGCTCGATAGTTGATAGACGGTGAGCAATCACCAATACAGTCTTATCTTTTTGTAGCTCTTCCAATGCAGACTGGATCGCTCTTTCTGATTCAGTATCCAATGCAGAAGTCGCCTCATCAAGAATCAGCACAGGTGCGTCTCTTAATAGAGCACGGGCAATCGCAATACGCTGTCTTTGTCCACCAGAAAGGCTCGCGCCGTTTTCGCCAACAACGGTATCGATGCCATTTTCCATGCCTTCGATAAACTCACTTGCATGAGCAAGCTTAGCGGCGTGTTCGATCTGTTCGCGGGAATATTGCTCTTCTGCCGCATAAGCGATGTTGTTCGCCACCGTGTCGTTAAATAGGTGAACATTTTGAGAAACAAGAGCAAAGTGCTCACGTAGGTTTCTCAATTCGTAATCACGAATATCGTGTCCATCAAGCTCGATAGAGCCCGAATCTACGTCATAGAAACGAGTAAACAGGTTAGCGATAGTACTCTTGCCCGAACCAGACCGGCCAACAAGAGCGACCGTCTTACCTTTCGGAATATTGAAACTCACCTTATCAAGTGCAGGTTTCTCTGCACCATCATAAGTAAACGTCACATCTTTTACAGCAACCTCACCAGTTACCGTTTTAGGCTTCAACGTACCGGTGTTTTGCTCAGTATCTAGATCCATCAAACCAAATAACGTGGTACTTGCTGCCATACCGCGTTGGAATTCAGATGTTACGTTCGTTAGCGCTTTTAGTGGACGCATTAAACCAAACATCGCAGAGAACACAACCGTGAAGGTACCCGGCGTTAGCTCTGCCTTGATCGAATCAACACTAGCAAGCACAAGAACCACCACAATCGCAACCGAAGCAATCATCTGAATAATCGGGTTCGCAGCGGCTTGAGCGGTGATCAACTTCATGCTTTGTTGACGCATCTGGTTGCTCACCTTATCAAAGCGGTGCTTTTCTAGATCTTGACCACCGTATGTTAGAACAACTTTATGCCCCTTCAGCATTTGTTCTGCTGAAGAAGCAACATGGCCCATGCTGGTCTGCATGTTTTTCGAAATCTTCCGGAATCGCTTCGAGACGATGCCAATCGCCCACGCCACAAGAGGGGCGACAGCAAACAACACTAAAGACAACTGCCAACTATTCCAGAACATCAGTGTCAACAAGCCAATAATACTTGCACCTTCACGTACAATACTAACTAAAGCCTTACTCGTTGCGGCAGACACTTGCTCTGAGTCATAAGTAATTCGAGATAGCAATGCGCCCGTCTGCTCTTTATCGAAGAAAGAAACTGGCATATGCATGAAGTGACTAAATATTTTACGACGAATTTCCATAACCACGTTGCCAGAAACCCAGCTCAAGCAATAGGTTGAAACGAAACCGCTGACACCACGAATAAACATCATGGCAAAAACAATGAAAGGAAGTGTACGTAGAAAATCAGACTCAGCGTTGCCAAAGCCTTCATCAAGTAAAGGTTTTAGCAAGGAAATCATATAGGTATCAGAGACGGCATTAATAATAAGCGCAATAACCGCAACACCGAGGCCAGCCTTATATAGTCGAATATAAGTCCAAAGTCTTTTAAATGTGACCCAGGTGGTTTCATCTGTTTGTGTTGACATAAAATCGCTTAATTTTCTCACAATAATCTATCTATTCTACTCCCTTACGAAGCATCTGCCTATACCACTGCCCACCTTGTTGTTCTCTAATCGTATGATATTTCCAACCTTCCTGATTGACAGTGATGGTTATTTGGCCACTTTCTCCTGTATCAAGCCAAACACTGCCCACATCTCGATAACGTTCAATAACAGATGAGTTTGGCATCCCCCACTGATTACCTTTTGCTAAAGAAGCGATTGCCACTTGAGGTGAAACCGCCTCGAGAAATCGAGTAATAGAAGACGTGTCGCTACCATGATGCGGGACCAGCATCACATCGCTCTCAAGCCGTTCTCCTTCACGAGAAAGTAACCACTCACTGACGAGTTCAATATCACCAGTTAGCAACATAGAGAACCCTGAACTGGGCTCTGATACTCTTACCACACAAGAATGTGGATTATACGCTCTCTCCACGCGTTCAGGAGGCCAAAGAACTTCAAAAACAACATTTTGCCAAGTCCAAACTTGCCCGATAGTACATGCTCGAAGATTAGATTCCGCTGGTGCATTTGTGCTTTGACTAGTTCTTATCCACTTTGGATCGTAATAGCCAAGTAACGCCGGATAACCACCAGCGTGATCAGAATCAAAATGACTCACAATCACCCCATCTAGTTCGTTAATCCCCCTTCGATTTAATGTAGGGATAAGCAAAGATTCGACAATCGAGCCACCGGCCCACACATTACCAAGGTCGTAAACCACAACTTGATTATTCTTTTCCAGAACCAATGATAACCCGTGTCCGACATCCAAAATGTCGATGGTTAATCTATCCTGCTTAAGGCTGATCGACTCCCACCACAGCACAAACACCGCAATGACGAATATCGATAGAGCCTGTTTAAGGTACTTGTTAATGAAACCAAAGAATAAAATGAGAAACACAGACAACGCCATCGTGTGATCATCAACTTGAATCCAAAAACGTTTAGAAAAAGGAAGGCTATAAACCAGAGGCTCAAGCGACAAGTCAACCAACGTCCAAAGTTGATCAGCAAGAACGTTTGCCATCAGTGCAATACTACTTGCCCAAAGTGCTGATTCAGATAATAGGCTGATAAACATTGCCGAAAACAGCAATGGGATCGTCACTATCGAAACCCACGGCAAAAGGAGTAAGTTATAAAAAACAGAGACTAAACTGACTCCTTTAAAGAACAGTATAGAAAGGGGAGCAATCAGTATCGTCAACATTAGTTGAATCTTAGTAAGGGTTAACCCTCGATTCATCAATGTAAGATTTGAAGATGATGAATTATTATTTAGAGCAATATAAAGAACCACCCCTAGTGCGCCAAAGGATAACCAAAAGCTACTCGACAAAACTGAAAACGGCCATATAAGTAAAACAACGCATAAGCTTAAAGTAACATACCGAATCACGCCTATATTTTGACCCCGCCACAAAAAATAGCTCGCAACAACACACATCACCAAAGCCCTCAGCGTTGGCAACGTAAACCCAGCAAACCAACTGTAGAAATACGCCAACCCAAGTCCTAGTAACGTCGGTAACCAAAGAAGCTGAGGTGATAATAACCTAGCGAGCTTTCCCAGTTGATAACCGATCCCAAAAGCAATGCCAATATGAAGTCCTGAAATGGCCACTAAGTGGATCAACCCACTGCTTTTCAGTAAATCCCAACGTTCAGGGAGGATAAGTTCTCGATAACCAAAACCTAAAGCCATCATGAGATCTCTATTCTCCAATTGATTTAACCTTTGAAGGCTATTTTCAAACCACTTGGATCGTAAATTCGTACTAGAATAGATTCGATATTTGGTACCCGCTCTGTAAGTTGCATTGGCAACAATACCAGTGCTAAACAGATATTTTTCTAAATCAAATCCCGCCTCATTGAGTTTGCCCCACACCGGTTTTATTGAAACGGACAAATGGACACTATCTCCAAGCGTCAACTTGAAAGGTGTAAATAACCTCAATTTTATCAATTGAGGGAAGATTAGTTTTTCGCCACCAATTGATCTAGCTACTATTACACTTTCAAAACCATGGCTATTTTCACTAAAAAGGCTAACAACCGAAGCATTTATGGTAGTATTCTGTCCTGATTGAAATAATCGACCTGTCTGCATTTCAATCGCATTCCCTAGGCAGATAACTAGTATCAATGCTGTTACTGAACCTCTTGCACTCCGGAAAACGCTATACTTTGTTGACGTTATAAGTAATAACATCATCAATGGTGCCCCAACCCAATGTGGCATCACAGGCCAAAAGCTTGCTGACACAGCTGTCGCAGCAAATGAAATCAAGAACCAAGTGTTAAACAAGAGAGTAGCTTCCTCCTATGCCAAGAAAGTTTATCAAACGATTTATGCCTGACCATGAGCTCATCAAGCGTCAGAAAGCATTGAAAGTTTTTGGCAATGTTTTGTACAACCCCAACTTGTGGTGTCTTAATCGTCGCTCTGCGGCTGGTGCGTTCGCTGTTGGGTTATTCATGGCGTTTGTCCCTCTACCAAGTCAAATGATTATGTCTGCAGGCCTTGCCATTGCGTGTGGCGTTAATCTGCCATTGGCTGTTGCACTCGTTTGGATAAGCAACCCAGTCACCATGCCTGTACTCTTCTACTTTGCTTATAAAGTAGGGGCTTTTATTATGCATGTACCACCTCAAGAATTTCATTTCGAACTGTCGTGGGACTTCATTTTGGCGCAAATGAGTACTATAGGACCTCCATTCCTATTAGGTTGTCTAATTTGTGGCGTGGTTTCAGCAATGATTGGCTACTTTGGCATTCGTGGCTTATGGCGCTATTCAGTAGTAAGAAGCTGGAAGAAGCGAAAAGCTAGGTATTAAACCTAACCTTGTATGTGCCTTACTTAAAACGCATACAAGCAAAAATCAGATGAACAACTAACCTCTGCAATATTGGCATGTAAGGAAAGTTGTAAGAAATGCAGTTTGAATTCAATAAAAAAGGATCCCATCGGGGGATCCTTTTTTGCATCTGGAGCAAGACGATTTATTTGTTACTAGAAACGGACGTTATTTAGAACTAAGCACCGAGGCCGGATTTAACTTGGCTGCTCGTGATGCTGGGTACCATGTAGCAAGTACACTCAAAGTAATTGCAGTACCTGAAACCACAACAACATCAATCATATTGAGTTGTGATGGCAAAAAATCGACGAAGTAGATATCACCAGACAAAAACTGATGATCGAGTAACCTTTCAAGCCCTTTAATAAGAGTCGTTAGGTTAAGTGCTACCAAAACGCCTACCGCACTACCAACCAAGCTGCCTAATACACCAGAAAACACACCCTGCCATACAAAAATGCGTTTCACCAAACCGTTCGATGCGCCCATGGTTCTTAAAATAGCGATCTCTGATGCTCTATCTTTTACCGACATCATCAATGTCGAAACAATGTTGAAACAAGCCACACCAATAACCAGTACCATGACCAGATACATAATGGTACGCACCAATTGGATATCACGATATAAGAAACCGAATTTCTGTTGCCAGCTACGCAGATATACATAGACATCAAGCTGATTACCAACCTCACGGACAATAGAATTCGCGTTCAAAACATCGGTGACTTTCAATGAAACTCCAGTGACCGCCTCACCTAAGTTTGCGTAAACTTGTGCATCACCAATCGGGATTAGAGCCAAGCTGTGGTCTATCTGTCCATTAAGAGTCAGCAAACCAACGACTTTAACTCGAACACGTTTTGGCGCTTGAACCTTCACCGTACCGTTCACCGTCGGAATCATCAGGGTTAGGTAATCGCCGACTTTAGCGCCAAGCACATTCGCGACACCAGAACCTAAGATGATCTGCTGTTGCCCCGCTTTGAATTCACTCCAAGCGTGTTTGTCGATGAAGTTAGACAGGCTTGATACTTCTTGTTCACGTTTAGGGTCAACACCGCGCACTTCAATTGCTTTCAGCTCTTTGCCCTTTTCAGCAAGTGCTGTAATTTTCACATAGGGCGCTGCTGTCACAACCTTGTCGTGTTGCTCAGACTGTGTAATCACATGCTCCCAGCGAGTGACTGGTTCATTCACCCCCTCAAACTCACCGTGTGGAATAACAGAAAGCACGCGCGATTCAAGCTCACGCTCGAAACCATTCATGGCCGACAAACCAATAATGATCACCGCCACACCAACCGCAATACCGATCGTCGAAGACAAAGAGATGAACGAGACCATCTTGTCTCGTTGTTTAGCTCGGCTAAATCGACCACCTATCAATAGAGATAAAGAAGAAAACACTTAGCTCTCCTCTGTTTCTACGTTAACCAGTAAACCATCTTGCATGTGCAGTTGGCGGTCCATCTTGCCAGCTAGCTCACCATCATGAGTCACCACCAAAAAGGCAGTATCGTATTCACAGTTGAGCTCACGCATTAAGTCGTAAATAGACAGGGCGGTATTGTGGTCAAGGTTACCTGTCGGCTCATCAGCCAAAACTAAAGCAGGTTTATTCACCAATGCACGAGCAATTGCCACACGCTGTCTTTCACCACCAGAAAGCTCTGAAGGTCGGTGATCAACACGATGGCTTAACCCAACCTTATCAAGTAACAGCTGAGCTTCTTGTTTTGCTTTCGCAGGTTTCTCGCCACCAATAAGCAACGGCATTGCTACATTTTCTAACGCAGAAAAATCAGAAAGAAGATGATGGAATTGATACACAAAACCAAGATGTTGATTACGAAGTTTTGCTTGCTTATTCGAACTCAAAGACGACAAGTCCTGACCTAGAAAGCTCACACTACCAGCTGAAGCATCATCTAACGCACCTAGGATATGCAGCAAGGTACTCTTACCTGAGCCAGAGGTACCGATAATAGAAACCAGCTCTCCTTTTTCGATTTCGAAGCTCACTCCCTTGAGTACCTCTGTATCTAACAAGCCTTCGCGGTACGTTTTACGGATATCATTACATTGAAGAAAATTACTCATAACGAAGGGCCTCAGCAGGTTTTACAGACGATGCACGATAAGAAGGGAAAACCGTAGCAATTAGGCTAAGTGCAATAGCCAATACCACAACAACGGCGATTTGAATTGGATCAATCATGACTGGCAGCTGGCCACCAAATGAGAACAGAGCGACACCGAGCGCTTTTAAAAGAGTATTGAGGTTCATTGCTAATACAACACCTAACACGCCCCCCGATAACGCACCAATCACTCCACTACTTGCACCTTGAACCATGAATGTCCCCATCACTTGACCGTCGGTCATTCCTTGGGTCTTAAGAATAGCAACTTCAGATTGCTTCTCCATCACCACCATAATCAGCGCAGAGATAATATTAAATGCAGCAACACCAATGATCAGCCCAAGCATCAAGCCCATCATGTTCTTTTCCATTCTCACGGCTTGGAATAGTTCGCCACGTTGGTCACGCCAGTCACTCCACAACCAGCCTTCAGGTAGCGATTGGTTTGATAGTTCTGCCACTTCAAACGGGTCATCAAAAAACAGTCGCCAACCTGAAATCGTGTCAGACTTATAACGCATCAAACGACCTGCATCTTGAATGTTACTGACCATGAGCTGAGCATCAATATCCGAACCCGTATTAAAGATACCAGCTACCGTGAAATTTCGTTGGCTTGGAATACGCCCTAACGGCGTGTATTGACTAGCACTCGTGACCATTAAGCGAACTTTATCGCCCATCGAGACTTTCAAGTTTCTCGCCAAAGTATGACCAAGGAACAGCTGATACTGCCCAGCTTGGAGTGAAGACAATCTACCGGCAATCAAGTGATTCTGAAGAGGGTCATCTGAATTAGGTTCAATGCCAATTAACAGACCCGCAGATAATTGAGCAGGGCTTTGTATCACCGCTTCACTACGAACAATCGGTTCAACGTGACCATTGAGCGACATTTGCTCTGCAAAGCTAGGGGCTTGAGCAGCAAGTGACGTTGTGCCTCCTTGCTCATAAACGACGGCTTGAGGGAGCACGCCAAGAATTCGGTCTTTTAACTGCGCTTCGAATCCATTCATTACCGATAACACAGTAATCAAAGACAGCACACCAATGGTAATACCCGCCGTCGACATATAAGAAACAAAACGGCTAAAGCGATCACCTGAACGGCCTTTTAAATAACGCAGGCCAACAAACATTGAAATAGGATGAAACATACTTTGAACCATCAAAAAGGGATGCGGGTTAATGTAACGGGTATTACTGTTACTGTGTAGGGGGTAATTGAAAATATAGAGTGAATTAACTCAATTAGTTAGGCTTGAAAAACAGAACCTTGTCAAATAGTGATATTTCAAACAACTATTTAAGACTTTCAATTAACTGACCTTGATTACTGCGGCCACATAGCGATAATCAATAGATCACTTCAAGGAACTAACGCATGACAGAACAAGAGTTTTTCACCGTTCACCACAGCCTTACCGCTAATATAGAACCAATGGAAAGTAACTTCACTTTACCCTCTCAAATTCAGTTCGAATCCGAGATCCCTGCCCCTTTTGTTGTGGCGAGTGAATTTAGCCAATTGGACCTGTTAGCCGACAGTGCTCGCGCAGAACTGAAAAACAGCGACTTGAAGAATGTCACCAGTTTATTGGATGCACAAAACTCTAAATTAAACCTCTTGTTGAGCTTTATGCTATCGCAGCAAGATGATGAGAAATTTCGTACACACACCTACTCTTTTGGTGCGAGTCAGTTCTCTTGTTTTTCCAAAACAGATATCGAAGCAGGTCGCTTAGTTAAAGCTAAGCTATTTATCGAGCACCCTGCCGCCGCTATTTATTGCTACGCGGAAGTCTTCGCCAGCGAACCTAAAGATTCAGGCTTCGAAATCAAATTTAAATATGCTCATCTTCGCGATACTGACCAAGACTTACTGATCAAGGCTGCACTTCATCAACAACAGAAGCTCTTACGTCAACGCTCTCTAGAACGAGATAACAAGTAAATTAACATGACCAAACAATCTATTTTTACACTACCTACACTCAAAGGAGCCGGTGACAAGAAGCACATCGGTAACCTAGTCGGTTCCTCTCTCGCTCTAGCCATCGCTAAACTCGCAGAGCAACACAACAGCCATACTGTACTTGCAGTGCCAGACCCACAAGTCGCACTTAAGCTACAGTCTGAAATAGAACAATTTACAGCGCATGAAGTCGCACTATTTCCTGATTGGGAAACACTGCCATACGACAGCTTCTCACCGCACCAAGAGATCATTTCAGATCGTATCGCACGCCTTTATGCCTTACCGACGCTAAAAGATGGTATTACGATCGTGCCGATCAGCACGCTATTGCAACGTCAATCACCGCGTGACTTTTTGCTGCAACACACCCTAATGGTCAAAACAGGCGACCTCTATTCACTAGAGAAACTGCGCCTGCAGCTTGAAAAGTCCGGCTATCGCTATGTTGACCAAGTATTCGGGCCAGGTGAATACGCAAGCCGTGGTTCTATTCTCGATCTGTTCCCGATGGGCAGTAAAGATCCGTACCGTATCGACTTCTTCGATGATGAGATCGATACCATTCGTACTTTCGATCCCGAGAATCAACGCTCTATCGAAGACATCTCTGAGATTCGCCTGTTACCTGCTCATGAATTCCCAACTTCAGAAACGGCGATTGAAGATTTCCGCATTCGTTGGCGCCAACAATTTGATGCGCGCCGTGAACCGGAATCGGTTTATATGCAAGTATCTAAAGGCACATGGCCTGCTGGTATTGAATATTGGCAACCGCTGTTTTTTGACCACACCGAAACCTTGTTCGATTACATTGCCGATGAAGCGCAACTCTTGGTACTTGGTGACGTAGAAGCAGCTGTCGACACTTTCCTCACAGATGTTGCTCACCGATACGAGCAACGCGGTGTTGATCCACTTCGACCATTACTGACACCAGAACAGCTTTGGTTGAAGAAAGACGAACTGTTCGCACACTTCAAACAGAAGCCACAAGTCAACCTGAGCTTAGAGCCGATTGACGAGAAAGCCGGCCGCACCAATTTGCCGGTCGTGCCACTGCCAGACCTCAGCGTTCAACATCAAAATAAAGAACCTTTATCTAACCTCAGGAAGTTCACCGAAGTCTTTGAAGGCAAAGTGGTCTTTTCGGTTGAATCTGAAGGTCGTCGTGAAGCGCTTAGTGAATTACTTCGTGGCATTAAAGTACGGCCAAGCGAAGTCGAAAACCTCGATGCAGCGATTAAAGCCAAAGACAAATTCAGTCTTATATTAGGTTCAGCTGAACACGGGTTTATCCATGAAGAGCAAAACATCGCGCTTATCTGTGAAAGCGACTTACTTGGCGATCGCGTTATACAGCGTCGTAAGAAAGATCAGAAAAGCGTAAACAGCGACACCGTAATCCGTCACTTAGCGGAACTTAAACCGGGTCAGCCTGTTGTTCACATTGACCACGGCATTGGTCGCTACATCGGCCTGCAAACACTTGAAGCCGGCGGCATGAAAACCGAATACGTGACCCTTGAGTATCAAAACGATGCCAAGTTATATGTGCCTGTTGCGTCTTTGAACTTAATTGGGCGCTACTCTGGTGGCGCTGAAGATTCTGCACCGCTACATAAACTCGGTGGCGAAGCGTGGCAAAAAGCTCGTAAACGCGCCGCAGAGAAAGTCCGTGACGTTGCAGCAGAACTACTTGATGTTTACGCCAAGCGTGAGTTGAAACCGGGCTACAAATTTGTATTGGATCGCGGTCAATACGCAACCTTCAAATCTGGCTTCCCGTTTGAAGAAACCGACGACCAAGCGATGGCAATCAATGCGGTTATGTCTGACATGTGCCAAGCAAAAGCCATGGATCGCTTGGTTTGTGGTGATGTTGGTTTTGGTAAAACAGAAGTGGCGATGCGCGCGGCATTCGTGTGTACCGATAACAGCAAACAAGTCGCTGTATTGGTACCGACAACACTACTTGCTCAGCAACACTTTGAAAATTTCCGCGACCGTTTCGCGAACCAACCGATACGTGTCGAAGTACTGTCTCGATTTAAGTCAGCGAAAGAACAGAAATTGATCATGCAAGATGTCGCCGACGGTAAGGTTGATATCTTGGTTGGCACTCACAAGCTACTGTCGAGCGATATTAAATTCAAAGACCTTGGTTTACTGGTTGTCGATGAAGAACACCGCTTTGGCGTACGTCAGAAAGAGAAAGTGAAAGCGATGCGTGCCGATGTTGACATCCTAACCCTCACCGCAACGCCAATTCCACGGACATTGAACATGGCAATGAGCGGTATGCGCGACTTGTCAATCATCGCAACACCGCCAGCACGACGCTTGGCGATAAAAACCTTCGTCCGCGAGAGTGATGATGCCATCGTAAGAGAAGCGGTACTTCGTGAAATCATGCGTGGTGGTCAAGTTTACTTCCTGCATAACCAAGTCGACACGATTGAAAAGACGGCTGAGTCACTGCAAAAACTGATTCCAGAAGCGAGAGTCACCGTGGCTCATGGCCAGATGCGTGAACGCGAACTAGAGCGCATCATGAATGACTTTTACCATCAGCGCTTCAATCTTCTGGTGTGTACAACCATCATCGAAACCGGTATTGATGTTCCGACAGCAAATACCATATTGATGGACAGAGCCGATCACCTTGGTTTGGCACAGTTGCATCAATTGCGTGGTCGTGTGGGTCGTTCTCACCACCAAGCTTATGCTTACTTACTAACGCCACATCCGAAAGCAATGACCAAAGATGCGATTAAGCGACTAGACGCGATTGCTTCACTTGAAGACTTGGGCGCGGGCTTCACCTTAGCAACTCACGATTTAGAGATTCGTGGTGCAGGTGAGCTATTGGGTGATGAGCAGAGTGGTCAGATTCAGTCGGTTGGCTTTACATTGTACATGGAGATGCTTGAGCAAGCAGTAGAGGCATTGAAAGAAGGTCGCGAGCCTTCACTTGATGACCTATTGCGTGAGCAAACTGAGATTGAAATGCGCTTGCCTGCTCTATTGCCAGATGACTATATTCCAGACATCAACACGCGTCTATCGACCTACAAACGTATTGCGAGCGTGAGTGATACCGATGAGTTGGCTGAGCTTAAAGTTGAGTTGATCGATCGCTTCGGTATTCTTCCAGATGCCACCAAGAACTTATTGTCAGTTTCTGAGCTTAAGTTAGCGGCTGCGTCAATTAAAGCAAAGAAAATTGAGGCTCACGATAAGGGCGGATTCTTAGAATTCTACCCGGATGCTGACATAAACCCGGCCTACCTTGTTAAAATGTTGCAATCTCAACCGCAAAAGTTTTCAATGGAAGGACCAACTAAGTTCAAGTTTACGATACCATTGGTCGACAGACGGAAACGAATTCAATTTGTTAGTGATTTATTGGGCGAATTCAGACAGAACTTGCTGCCTTCAACATAAGACCCAATCCACTTGCACATATAAATTATCCAGCCGGTACTTCGGCTGGAAGACGGAGTAAAAATGAAAAGACTGATCCCGCTGCTACTATTGTTCGTCTCACTGCCAAGTTTGGCACAGAGACAATTTGATATAGAAGTGATCATTTTTAAGCGCGCTGTTGATGCAGAAAAAGTAAATGAATCTTGGCCAAACACACAGACTAAGATTTCACTTGAGCGCGTTGGTTCATTTCAAGATACCCAATACCGAGCGAAGAAAGGCGTGCAGATGCTTCCTTACTCGGAGTACAAATTAACACCTCAGAAAGATAAGCTACGTAAACACGCAGGCTTTGAAGTTCTGATGCATACTGCTTGGCGTCAAGGCGATCAAGGTAAGAGCTCAGCACCTGTTTTCCATATTCAAGCAGGTAAAGACTTCTCTAAACAGTTTAATGCCGACGGCTCTGAGAAAGGTGCGGTCACTGCATCAAACCCAGATGGCTTCCAAGAAGAAACCATTGATAAGCCGCTTTACGAATTAGATGGCAAGCTACAAATCTACGTACAGCACTATCTATATGCTGAAACGACGCTGGATTTAAAAGCGCCAAGCGTTCGTGAAGTGACGCTGCAAGAACAACAAATCGAGCTAGATTCACCAGTAAGTGGTGCAGAGAGCAATGTTCAAGTCGGTAACCTCACCGAGATCTCTCCGACTGTTGAAGTAGAAGAATTCCTTAAGAGCTACCGCATGGATCAAAAACGTCGTATGCGCAGTACCGAAACTCACTACCTTGACCACCCACTTCTTGGGATGGTGATTCAAGTTCGACGTGTAGCACAATAAGTCGATGTAAAATAACTTAAGTTATATTAATTCAATACGCCCTCCATTGTGAGGGCGTTTTATTAAGTACAACCCATATTCACACGTACTTACTGCCCTTACCTAACATTTACACATTCTTCGGTACTTCTTATGAGCCCTGATTTTCAGATCAATACACAGCACCTTAACCTCAAAATCATTGAAGCCTCAGATGCTCAAGAATTTTCTCAGCTGGTAAAGTCCTCCCCTAGCTTGCTTCCATGGGTAGACTGGTGCCACGATGAGTTTTCTATCGTCGAAGCCGAGAAGTTCATTCTGGCAACTCGCTTAAATTGGGTCAAAGCAGAGGCGTTTGGATTTGGTATCTTTGAGCGAAGAAGCGATAAGTTAGTCGGTATGGTTGCGATCAATGAGCTTTATCACACCTTTAATATGGCGAGTGTAGGCTATTGGGTGGGTGACGATTTTCAGAGGAAAGGGATAGCCAAAGAGGCCATACTAGCCCTGTTTGAGTTTTGCTTCGCACAATTGAAGTTAACTCGCCTAGAAATCGTCTGTGATACAGAAAACCTACCAAGTCAAAGGTTGATTGAGAAATGTGGCGCCGAACGAGAAACCATCGCCAAGAATCGCTTTATCTTTAATGGAAAGCCGAAAGATGGCGTGGTTTACTCGGTATTACCGCCAGCGGCTTAACCGTTATAACTCAGTGATAAGCGTAGATATCACTAAACTGACACGATCAAAAAAGAGCTCCGAAGAGCTCTTTTTTATTATCAGCGTAATGCCCTTAGAAGGCTTATCTGATTAGTGAAGCTTTAAGTTTGGACGAAGTACACGGTTAATACGGCCAACTAACATCATCAACGATGTTTTGATTAATCCATGAAGCGCCATTTGATGCATACGGTACAAAGATATATAAACTATACGAGCTATACGACCTTCAACCATCATAGAGCCTTTGGTTAGGTTACCCATCAAGCTACCTACCGTAGAGAAACGGCTTAATGAAACAAGCGACCCTTTATCTTTGTAGATGTAATCTTTCAGGTCACGACCATTTAGTTTGGCAATAATATTGCTGAATGCACAACTTGCCATTTGGTGGGCTGCTTGTGCACGCGGTGGAACGAATGAACCATCGGCTTGTGTACATTGTGCCAAGTCACCGATAGCAAAAATGTTATCATCATACGTAGTTTGCAGAGTGTTTTTTACAACCAATTGGTTAATACGATTCGTCTCAAGACCACCAATATCTTTCATGAAATCTGGTGCTTTGATACCTGCAGCCCAAACCATTATTTGCGCTGGGATCTTGTCACCATCTTTGGTTGTTAAGCCATCAGCATCCGCTTGCGTCACCATAGTATTAGTACGAACGTTTACACCAAGCTTCGTTAGCTCAGAGTGTGCAGCACTTGAAATACGAGGAGGAAGAGCAGGGAGAATGCGCTCACCCGCTTCAATAAGATTCACGTTCAACTTACTTGAGTCTAGGTCGCCAAAGCCGTAAGTACGAAGCTCTTTAACCGCATTGTGTAGCTCTGCAGAAAGCTCTACGCCTGTCGCTCCCGCACCAACAATCGCAATATCAACGGTCCCTTGACCGTTTTTAGCGTGAAGCTTCAAGAACTGATTGTTCATCTCTGTACGGAAACGGTGAGCTTGCTCTGGGCTATCAAGGAAAATACAGTTGTCACGAACACCTGGAGTATTGAAATCATTTGACGTGGATCCTAGCGCCATCACTAGGATATCGTATTCGAGCTCACGGCTTGGCATAAGCAGTTCACCGTGATCATCTTTAAACTCGCTTAGAGCAATGACTTTACGCTCACGATCGATGTCGTTCAGGCTGCCCATTTGGAAGTCAAAGTAGTGGTTTTTTGCATGCGCGCGGTAACTCAATGCATCAACACCTTCATCTAACGATCCAGTTGCTACTTCATGAAGTAATGGCTTCCACAGGTGACTCGCTTTGCGGTCTACCAAGGTAATCTGGGCACGTTTTTTACGACCTAAGGTACGACCGAGTTTCGTTGCTAGCTCTAAACCACCAGCACCACCGCCTACTACGATAATTTTTGTCACAATGACAATCCTCTACAAAATGAATAAATGGGGTTCGGCTCGATTACTCCAACCGATAAATTCTATATGTCTACTCGGCCTACCTTCAAAGGTTACGGCTTATTTGATAACTGTGATAATGGCTGACAACAGCTCACGAGTAGTTAGAGGGGTTTCAAATAACAAATGCATTTCTGTTATTCTGCTCACGTGGGTAAAACTAAAAGGTGTCGACCTTCGAGGAAGAACACAAATAATGGGCAAGTTTTTCACTCGCTCTCAATTTTTTTTGATATTTGTCAAAATATTTTTCTTGTGAACATTATATATAGCAAAAAGATGACCGCAACAATAATCCTTAACCTTAATGAGGATTCGCAACGAATGAGCTAACGTTTGAACAGCTCATAATCAAACATACATCAACATCTAGAAAAAGAGTCCCTCATAGTTTAGATATAAAAAAGCAGCACTCGATTAAGTACTGCTTTTTTAGAAAATAGAATAGAGTGATTAAGCGTTTTTGAAAGCACTTATTGTCTGAAGGTGCTGAGAAATTTTTTTGAACTTATGGCTCTCTTTCTCATCCCAAATAACTTCGTAGTAGTCTTCAAGCGCAGCTGCGGTCTTTGTATTATCATGAATTTCATCAGCACGAGAAAGTATAACTAAACAACGTCCTTTATTCTTCATACGATACTGAGCAACACACTTAGTTGCGATATCTTCGTATTCTTCAGGGCGATCTATTCGGCCAACCATGTTGATCTCAGGTTCCAAATTAGGGTTGAACAATACCTGCTTGATCCCACACAAAAAACCAATACGCTCCGACCAAAAACCACCTAGACCCACGCCACAAATGATTGGATGTGGATCATCGGATTGCTCTATCACTTTATGCACTTCTTTAAGTAAGTGTTGCATATCGTGTTTGGGGTGCAAAGTACTGTAGTTAATAAAACGAACATCATCATCAATGAATTGCAGCTGCAATATCTTTTCGTGATTGCCGGGACTCGTAGAGTCGAAGCCATGCAGGTAAATAATCATTTGTACCTCCCTTATTGAATACTGGTACGCTTAGATTAATCTAACATGAAAAGTAAGGTTTTAAAGTAAAGAGAAATAAAATTAGATTTTTTTCACTTCCTAAACGTGATCCTAATTACAGAAAGTGCGGCTAAGATCTTCCGCTTCCTCTACGTAGCTACCGTCACCCCATAACTGATGTGCCAATAAATACCACAGCATTGCCATCATTCGACAGCGTGGTAACCATTGCTCTACCCCGTCCACCCAAGTCTGCACATCATGGATGTCTCGCAGCTGACAATACTGATGAACGGCTTCAGTGACAGACGAACCGGCAATAGAGATGGTTAAAGCCAAGTCTAGTCTTGGGTCTGCCAACGCTGCGTATTCCCAATCAATGATTTTAATTCCGTCGCGACTCTTCACGAGGTTATAACCACCAAAATCAAAATGACACAGAGATAAACCAACACTTGAGATGTTCGGAGCTGATCGCCATTCTTGATAAATAGTAGTATAGGTTTCGTCCTTGTGTGCATCATCAAGTTGAAGCCAGTAATGGTCAACTCGTGCGGTGAAGCTAAATGGTTGAAGTGGTAGTCGCTTGGTATTAACTAAATGCACCGATGTGAGTGTTTTTAAGAGGTGATATAGGTCTAGCCCCTCATATAACGTATCGCCTGCTACCCACTCGACTAGTAACCCGTGCTGATTAACCAGTATTGGGCTTGGGCCAATACCAAGACGTTCTATGGTAGACAATACTTGGTACTCTTCATGACGAGAGATAAAAAAAGCGTTAGTGATCGGCGTAATCGGGCGCCAAACATACGCTTTCTCGTCTGCGGAAACTAATTTCCAACATCGATTAGTCAAACCGCCTGTTAAGGTCTGCGCCCTGATTGGTGGCTCAGAAAAGTAGCCATCAAGCGAACTCAGGCTGGTATCAAGAAGCTTAGCCTCAGACCAAGAAAAAATTGCCATTGTTTATTCCCTATAAACGTCTTCAGTTCTTACAAAAAAGACACTGACCAAAAGCCAGTGTCTCTTCATAAAACAGCATTTGATCTGTTGTATTGGCGTATGGCCAAGCTAAACACTGTCAATACTGGCTGCGTTGAGTTAACAAGTAAGCGAAATTAAAGACCCAGTAGGCTCTTAGATTGTTGCTTCCGGATTTCAGTCTCATCTGCCCATTCAATCAAACCAGACTCAAGATCCATTAGACGCATCGTCATTTTGTAGTAAACATCCCCATCGCTACCGTCTTTCTTTACAATGCTTGATAGGTTGCCGTACAACATGTATTGCGCACCGACCATTTTACCAAACTGGATTGCTGAGCTTTGGTTTACCAGCTCATCATTATTTTGGAAATTCAATTGGTCACGAACAGACTCTACACGGTCCATATCAACGAAGCGAAACTTGCCAGAGTTCAGCATCTTAGTACTGATTGTGTCAGTGATTGACTCTGTATCGATGTGCTCACTGGTTTTGTTCTTGATTCGCTCTACGAACACGATTGGACGCTGCTCACGAGTGATGTAAGCCACAGAACCAGAAGCCATCATGCTATCGACCATTTCACCCGCAATGGTTTGAAGGTCAGTTGAACCGAAATCGATTGTCGTGGTTTCTACTGCTTGTGCATCACCGTAGCTTACCTTGTTTGAACAACCACCTAAAATAACCGCTAAACCTAGTAACGCAATGACACTCTTTTTCATGTTATTTCCTTAACTTATCACTGAGTGGGGTGACCCTCACTCTTAAATTCTTGTAGTAGCGAATCAATAGTTCTTCTTTTTGATCCCTGTTTATTTTAACTTTGTTCTGATGAGTTATTGCTCTCGGAACTGAACTCGGAACTGAGTTGCCTTCGGATTTACCGATACTTCTGACAACGAAATACTTTCAAAGCCACGAACAATCGCTTGCTTCCAAGGGCCTTGTTTTAGGTTGACCTCAAGCCCTGCATCGTCGTACCAATAGAAACGATAGAGGATATGTTGATCGCCTTTATAGTTGCTGTTTAAACGAACGATTCCTCGTGTATGACCATCAATTTGGTCGGTGCGAATATCTTCAACCATTAAACGGCTGCCCAATACCTTGTCACCAAAGAATACGTTCTGAGTCAGGCTATCAACCCTTACGCCAGCTGTATTATCAGCACAACCAGCTAGAGCTATAACCGCTGCTAAGCTCACTAACCACTTTTTCATTACAGCCTCCCTAGCTGTTTATGCCACATTGTTGCGTTGTTCCCTTGTCGAGAAATCCAAACCACAGTGGTCTGCCCTTCTCGAATATCAAAGTCATACGTTTTCACGCCCGCTTCTAACGTATATTGACCGCTACTTGCTACAAACGTGCTGCTCTTAATCTCAGCGGGTAACGATTGCCAACTACGAGTATCTGGTTGTTCGGTGAATACATTCCACACATTGAACAAAATATTACCAACGTCGTTGCCTTTAGTTGCTTCTTTTCGGATACGATCTTTTGCCACAACACGCAAAGCCTGACGAATCACAATAGTCGTCAGGCGTTCAGATAAATCGTTCTGAGCCATTGCGTTTACGTCCGTGAGCAAGTGTTCTTGCAACGGCTGCCCACTGATTCGTAAGGCTGGAAAACGCTCTACATTCTGACTTGGGTAATATGGCAGCGCCAGAGAATATACCGCTCCCTGATCTCGACTGTCATAAATAGGTAAATCCAATCGCCAACTGTCCATAGCTTGAACAGCGCTTTGCTCCTGAAGCACAATCACACGGCCTTGACCGTTGCCAAGCTTAGACGATTGCTTGTAACGCTTGTCAAGTGTCGCAAGATCTTGTCTCATTCCTAAACGAGCGGCTGTCGCCATCGTTCTATCGATGACTTCTTGGTTCTCTGGCATAACCGCTAAAGCACGTCGATAATCAACATAAGCGCTGTTTAAATCATTTGAAGCCTCATAAAGCAGGCCAGACAAAAACATCAAATACGCATTCTGAACTGACTGCAACTTTTTACCCGCATCGGGATAATTGGCAAGAATGCTACCGACATTGGCTGATAAGCCCTGTTTCTTCGCATCGTTGGCTGCTCTTTCTAGATCAGCTTCACGTTGCTTCTTTGCTTGTTCTTGAACTTGGTTGGCACGACGCATTTCGATCACCGCACCTTCTAGATCGTTCTTCTTGAGGTAGTTTAAGCCAAGATAAAGATGCAGAAAGCCTAACTCGTAATCGGGCGGCACATACTCGGTAATATTATCGTTGACAGCCAACGCACCCACGCTGGTCGCACTGTCTGAAATAGAGATCACGGCTTTGTTTTGTTGCTCTTTTACGGCCTGATCGGCCAATTCAAACGAAGACTTACTCTCAGGGTACTTTTGATCGAGCAGATTAATTCTGCCTCTTTCAAAGTTATCAAGGATGGCGCCTGCCGCGTAATCTGGTAACTCTTGTTGAGCCTCTGAATAATCTCCAGACTTCACCGCTTGATAGATAGCTTTGTTTTGTGCGCTGTAATGACTGAACAGGCTGCCTGCAGACATACTTGCACATCCCGCGGTCAACGCCGATAACAGGGCAATGGAAGCGAATCTAAACTGTTGCTTCACTTATCGTCTCCGTGCATGTTTAAAATGCCAACTTTGTTAGGCTTTGCTTAGGTGATACCGATATTCAGACCACAGATAAAACTTAAAGTTGGCATATAAACTACAAATTTTCCAACTAGCTGTTTGTGTGAATCAACTAATTGGCGAGTTTTCGTTAGCTCATTAGCTTTTTCACTAACTCATCAACTTGTTTTGGTTAGCTCATAAGCAACGGACCAAGCGGACGGCCACCCACTAAGTGCATGTGAATATGGTAAACCTCTTGACCACCATGAGAATTACAGTTCACGATAAGACGATAGCCATCTTCTGCGATACCTTCTTCTTTTGCTAACTTACGAGCAACGGTAAACATGCGCCCCATCATCGCTTCATCTTCGACTTCAACATCGTTGGTTGTTGGAATCAGCTTGTTTGGGATAATCAAAATATGGCTAGGAGCGCGAGGGTTAATATCGCGAAACGCCGTTACTAAGTCGTCTTGGTATAGCAGATCTGCAGGAATTTCTTTATTGATGATCTTACTAAAGATGGTTTCTTCAGCCATGTTTTTCTCCGATAAAACATTTACTTTTTAATGTTTTGAGTATGCGCTATGCCGCAACAAACCACAATAAATCCGCTTTAAAGCTTAATAAAAAACACCGTTCAAATCAAAGAAAACGAGCTTTAGATCTCAAGAATGGCATATTGGTTATAACTGAGGGTTATTTTTGACGTGTGCGTCATAAAATGCGTACGCTTAGCTGAATAGAATGCTGATAATTTTGTTAGTTTTACTTTGACCTGACATTGGGTCTGCATTTTAATTTAGGGAGAAAGCCATGAAGGGATCTGTGATCAAGCGTATGTACGCTGGCTTCGCACTGATCATCATCATGTTTGCCGTCACGATAACCATTATGATGAACAGCATGAATCAGATACACAGCAATTTCGAGAGTGTCTCAGAAACCTCATTACCGCTTGTTGCACTTTCAAATCAAACGAGTGTTCAACTGCTTTCAGCTGATAAATCATTTAAAGACTTTTTAACCACCCAAAATACAGAGCGCATGTCTGCGATGCGTACAGAATTTGCTGCATCAAAAGATGCTTTTTCTGAAGTACTCGGAAGACTCTCTGTAGCAAGCGGCAATAACGCGGCGCTCGTAGACCGTATTACACAGCTAAGAGCAATGGAAGAGCGCTACTTTGCAGAAGCAGCTGAAGCCATGAACAACTACTTGGCGATGTTCGAAGCACAAGAACAAGTACAAAAAGCATCACGTGACTTCCAACGCCTACATTCAGAATTAACGGTTGGCATGAAAGAGTACGTTGCCGACCAAAAAAGCATCTCTGTAAAAGTGATGGCAAAGAGCTACTTCATTAAACTGCAAGACGCAGAAGTCATCACCTCTGATGCCCTCGCTAGCTCTGATGTTGCCTTCGTACAGAAAGCCGTAAACCAAAATAAAAAGGCCGTGACTCACCTCAACTACGCTTATCGCGGCTTATCAACACAACTACCTGCACTTAAAAATGTCTTCGATGAGTCGGTTCAAAAGTTCACCAAAGACGTTGGCCAGAAAGGTGGCGTACTAGACAAACACAACAACTACCTGCAAGCAAAACAAGCGCTGTACGTCAACATCGCTAACCTTGCGGTGGAAATTGACCAAGCGATGGCCGTGTTAGATTCATTCAACGTGACCGCAGAAGAGCAACTTAACGCTTCACTGGCAGACGCGAGCAGCATTTACGACAAAGGCCTATTTAACGCGATTGCGATTGGTATTGTTGTAACAGTATTCGCTGCAGCAATCGGTTACCACATTGCACACAGTGTAAGAGAGCCATTAACACGTATTTTAGGGACATTGGAAGGCCTAACTGAAGGCGATATGACTCAACGTATCGACATTCGTTACGACAACGAATTCAGCCGCGTGAGCCGTCACATCAACACCTTGGCCGACAACCTACACAATATTCTTGTGAAGCTGAATGATGCTTCAGATGACTTAACGAAGACCGCAAGCGTGAACCAAAAGACGTCTTCTGAAACGCAGGTGCAACTGAACAGCCAACGCGAACAAACTGCAACCGTTGCGACAGCGATGACAGAAATGTCTCATTCTGTGCAAGAAGTGGCGAACAGTGCGCAAAGCTCATTAGGCATGGTTCAACAAGTCGAATCAGCTTCTGAATCTGGTCGTCAGATAATGAACACTAACATCAGCACCATCAATCAACTTGAAGTTCGTCTGACTGAATCTGTCAGTGCGGTGGGTGAACTGCAGCAAATGAGCAGCAAGATTGGTTCGATTCTGGATGTAATTCGTGGCATTGCCGAGCAAACTAACCTCCTCGCATTGAATGCGGCGATAGAAGCGGCACGCGCGGGTGAGCAAGGGCGTGGTTTTGCGGTAGTAGCAGATGAAGTTCGAGTACTGGCACAAAAGACCACGCAATCAACGTCTGAAATTGAAACCATGATCAGTAACCTGCAATCAAGTTCGAAAGCGGCTAGCAACGTAATTGAAAGCTGCATGAATGATATGGACATGTCGGTTGAACAAGCTTCAAGTGCCAATAGTGCGATGGAAGAGATTCAAGCATTAATAATGGAAATCAGCCATATGAGCACACACATCTCTCAAGCAGCTGCTGAGCAGAGTGAAACGTCTGGCGATATCGCGCGCAACATCGAGGACATCAACCACATCGCAGATGCAAGCTACCAAGCGATGTCATCGATTGCTGAAGCGAGTCAAAACCTAACGATTCTGGCGAATCAACAGGGTGATTTGGTTCATCAATTCAAGCTATAGATAAACAAAGAATCGATAGATATTTACTGCGATTCTAGAGACTTGCTACCCAATAGTGGTAACTAATTGAACAAGGGCAACTTTTATCAAGGGTTGCCCTTGTTTTCCATGAGCTTTGTCATTATATGATTACTATGGCTTGCTGCTTTTCGTTTTCTTTCCCCTTTATGAGCGAGCCGCTATTAAGGAATTTATATGGCTGTTCATGTTGGTATTATCGATCAAGACCCCATTCGCTTGATCACCCCACTACTCGATAACCGAACGACCAGCACTCATATTGTGTTTATCGGTGACAAGAACCAAGCAAGCATGTATCAACGCTTGCACAACGTTTTGCAAAAACGCGACATTACGAGTGAGTTTTTCGAAATCCCGACGATCGTAAACACGTCGGCTATTAAGGAATCTATCCAAAGCTTAGCTGAAGACCTCAAGGCACGTGGCCAAGAAGTCAAGCTCAACGCTAGCTGCGGCCTACGTCACCGATTACTTTCCGTTTACGAAGTCTTTCGCACTTATCATTGGCCCATTTTTGTCGTTGAACCAAACAGCGACAAACTGTGCTGGCTCTACCCAAACGGCAAAGATGATACACAAGTCCAAGACCGTATTACTATCGATGACTACCTGACGGTATTTGGTGCTCGTGGTGAATTCAGCGACGTAAAACTGTCTCCTCAACTTGATCAGAAACTTTATGAACTGGGTGAGCGCTGGGCAAGCAATGCACTAGAATTAGGCCCTGGCCTTGCGACATTAAACTATCTAGCAACGACCTGCCGTAAAGAACAGAAGCTTGATGTTGGACTGTCTGAGAAACAACAAGGCTACCGTGAACTGAACATGCTGTTGAACGATCTGGTTGAAGCTAAGATTGCGACTTACGATAATGGTATTTTGACCTTTGCCAATGAAGATGCGCGTCGCTTCTCAAACGGTGAATGGTTGGAAACTCTGGTTCACAGTACCGTGAAACAAATCCAAGATGACATGCCGACAATACAAGACCGTTCGTTGAATGTTCAAGTATACCGTCAACTCGGTGAACGTGAGGTTCGAAACGAGCTTGATGTTGCGTCAGTGGTGAACAATAAACTGCACATAATCGAATGTAAGACCAAAGGCATGCGCGATGATGGTGATGACACCTTATATAAACTGGAATCGCTAAGAGACTTATTGGGTGGCCTGCAAGCACGTGCAATGTTGGTGAGCTTCCGTCCTCTCCGTCATAATGATATCACTCGTGCTGAAGACCTTGGATTAGCATTGATTGGCCCTGAAGAATTGAAAGATCTCAAAACACACCTAAAAGCATGGTTTACAGCGGCTGGTGGTAACGAAGATTTAGAGTGCTAATCTGAAGAAAATTGAGCAACTCGGTCCATCACTAAGTAAAGAAAGAGGCGAACGGCTTAATTAGTCATTCGCCTTTTTTGTGCTCGTTTACTTTTATTTATCTTAATAAAAAATGGCCGCATCTTCCGATTCGGCCATTTTCAAAATCTTTCTGATACTTTAGTTCATCTAAAACTAAAGCATAAAGTAACGCTTAAAGCATTTTACGGGCAGCTTCTATAACGACTTTGATTGAGCGTGCTTCAGTCACTTTTAGAGTGTCGTGATCAGGCGTTTCTTTTTGAGTACGGTTGATGATGACACCAGCAACACAACCCGCCTTCAAACCAGAACTTGCACACATTGTTAGTAGTGTGGCTGATTCCATTTCAAAGTTTAGAACCCCCATGTCTTGCCATTCTTGCATAGAACCTTGGAAACGCTTAACAACGCGACCAGAGAATGTATCGTAACGTTCTTGACCTGGGTAGAAAGTATCACTTGAAGCGGTTACGCCCATGTGAACGTCTGCACCTGATTCTTCAACTGCCGCTTTCATCGCCGTTGCAACGTCAAAGTCAGCAACCGCTGGGAACTCCATCGGTGCGAAGTGCAAGCTAGCACCGTCTAGACGAACAGAACCCGTTGAAACAATCATATCTCCCACTTTTACGTGTGGTTGGATAGCACCCGTCGTACCAACACGTAGGAAGGTGCGAACACCAAGTTGAGCAAGCTCTTCAACTGCGATAGAAGTAGATGGACCACCAATACCTGTTGAGCACACCACAACTGACTTGCCGTCTAGCTCTGCACGGTAAAGTGTGTATTCACGGTGGCTAGCAAGAAAGACTGGATTTTCCATCTCTTCTGCAATTTTTTGTACACGAGCAGGATCACCAGGGATGATCGCAAGAGTAGCACCGTTAAGATCTGCTTCAGTAACACCTAAATGGAAAACAGCTTGAGACATAGTTCGCTCCTTTTGGCTTATTGGGCTTTTTACCCTTATTTAAGCTCATAGTAAATTCGTGGGGTACGCACACACTCTAACCAAGCTCACTACAAAATGAAGTGACACCCATCACACCAATGATCGCAACAAAGTTCAATGTTTCACGAAAAACCGATTGGCATCACAAAAAACAAGCAATACGTAAGTCTATGTTGCATATTAATGAGACAAGAGCGCCTGTAACGCATTATCGCGAATAACGTACTATCGCTAAAGGCGCTGCTTAAATTAAGAGTGTTCTATATAAGCGATCCGAACTTAATCCGCTTTGGATTTAAATCGAAGCAGACGTAGAGCATTCAGTGTAACTAGAGCGGTCGCGCCAGTATCAGCCAACACCGCAACCCATAAACCAGTAATCCCAAGCAAACTGGTCACCAAGAATACGGCTTTTAAGCCAAGCGCTAGAGCCACGTTTTGACGAATATTATTCATGGTTGCTTGCGATAACTCAATCATCGCCGGCAATTCCGTTAAGCGGTTATGAGTCAGTGCTGAATCCGCCGTTTCCAAGGCCACATCAGTCCCCCCGCCCATCGCGATACCCACATTCGCGGTTTTCATCGCTGGCGCATCATTAATACCATCCCCGACCATCGCAACATGCGATTGTTGAGAAAGCTCTTCAACATAAGACACCTTGTCACTTGGAAGTAAGCTCGCCTTGTATTGCATACCAATCTTGCTACTTATAGCAGCCGCACTGCGTGGGTTGTCACCCGTCAGCATGATAGATTGAATACCCAAGTCGTTAAGTCGTTCAATCGCAACCTTAGCGTCACTGCGTAACGTATCTTGCCACGCAATCAATCCAATAGGTGTCACTTGATTTGTTGATTCTTCTTGATGCTTAAGCTCTAAAGCAATAACAACCGTCTTACCCTCGCCTTCTAGAGCTTCTACCTGAGACACAACATCAGCATCAAGATCGAAACTGACTTTAGAAGGAGCCAACACTTGGTATTTAATGCCATCGACATCACCTTCGACACCACTACCAATCAGCGCCTTCTTATTATGTGATTCTGGGATGTCTATCTTCAGCTCTTTTACTTTCGCCACCAGCGACTGCGCCAATGGATGAGTAGAACCGACTTCAATAGCACCCACTACGCGTAACATTACGTCTTGCTGCCAACCCGATAACACCTGAATGTCGGTGACTTGAGGTTTACCCTCAGTCAATGTACCCGTCTTATCGAAGGCAATCGTTTGAATTTTGCCAAGTTGTTCTAGTGCCGCACCGCCTTTAATTAGCGCACCACGTTTTGCCGCAGCAGCCAAACCAGAAGTAATGGCAGCCGGCGTTGAGATAACCAGGGCACAAGGGCAAGCAATCAACAACAAGGCTAAGCCACGATACACCCAGGTTTCCCAAGGTTGAGCGAACAACAGTGGAGGCGTGATGATCACCAACAAGGCAACCAACATCATTAATGGCGTGTACCAACGGCTGAACTTATCAAGGAAGCGTTCCAGTGGTGCTTTACGAGATTCCGCCTCTTCAATCAAATGAAGAATACGGTCGATCGCATTCTCACCCTGCTTTGATGTGATAGTGATAAGAACGACTTTATCCACAACAACAGCGCCAGCCATGATGCTGCTGCCTTCGATATGTTCAACAGGGACAGATTCGCCAGTCAATGCACTTTCATCAAAACTCGCGGAATCTGTAATCAGTTGACCATCAGCGGGTAAACGAGATCCTGCAGAAACTTCGATAACATCACCAGGTACCAGCTCACTCACTGCAACTTCAGTCCGTTCGCCGTTGATAATTTTAGTCGCATTCTCTGGCACCAGTGCCATTAGGGCTTGCACACCACTTCTTGCTCTTGATGAAGCAAAAGCCTCCAAACGCTCACCAATCAAGAACAACAGTAATACCATGGCTGCTTCAATGGTTTCACCAAGATATAGAGCACCAAGAGCAGCTACACTCATTAAAGTTTCTATCGCGAAAGGTGTCCCAGATCGCGCTAATTGAACCGCCTTTTTCGCTACTGGATATAAGCCAAGTAAACAGGTTGCGATAAATAAGCCTTCGCTGAATTGAGGGAACGAGTTTCTCAGAAGAGCAGCGATCAGCATTGAGGCTGCAATCGCTATGATTTGTAAATTAGGTTGGATATGAGCTTGCCCAAACGTCTCTGGTTGTTGTTTTTCTTTCTTCGCCCCCACTTCGGTTAGTGGGAAGCCAGTTTTGATAGAGACTTGTTCAATGGTGTCGACGAGACTTTCTTTTTCGAATTTCACAACCAACTTTTCGGTAGCAAAAAGAACCTTCGCTTGAATCACACCGTCAATGTTACTGATCGCGTTCTCTATTTTTCTTGCACAAGCTGGACAGTCCATTCCGGCCACCAGCCAACTTTTGGAGAATTTGGCATCAAGAGATAAGGTTGAGGAGTGACTGTCTTCCTCTCCACTATCCGATCCGCAACAATCATCTCCAGACGACGAAGACGCAGCATCAGAACTACAACATACAGATGAAGTACTTGCTGCGGTAATGCTTGAAATTTTAGGGCTAGAGCAACTTGCTCCTGCCGCTTGAGGTTGAACGTCCACTTTTGTTGAGCGGCACACTGCATGTTTTGCGCACATATTGTATCTCCTTAATACTCAAAAAGCCTTGAGGCAGTTGCTGACTGATAACAACTGAACCCTAAGTTCACCAAAAGTATAAACCTTAGAGGTAGCTCCAAGGTCAAGACGAAATTTACAAACCGATGAACCTTATATTAGAACGTCGGTGTTATCATGATTTGAATTTTTTACATTCTTCCCGATTCGCCGACACATCATCGATCAGAACAGCATCATGAGAACAAAATGGCGGGGTATTCAAACTGACTACCGATACATCCTCTTCACCATGATCCACTTCAGGTCCCTGCATAAGCTCAGCAATATGATGACGAAGAACCAAGATCCCCAACAATCCAAACAAAATATTACCTAATGCCTGTCCATACAACACGCCTAACGCGCCATACCATTGTGAACCCAAGTACACGAATGGCAGAGTACCTAATGTCGCTTTACCTAAGTTAAGCGCCGTTGAGTAAAGTGGCTTACCTAGGTTATTAAAAGAAGTATTCGCTACAAATAACGCGCCATTAAAGGTAAAAGTAAAGGCAACATAAGT
The DNA here is from genome assembly GCF_027587105.1 of Vibrio sp. RW. Classification (NCBI taxonomy): domain Bacteria; kingdom Pseudomonadati; phylum Pseudomonadota; class Gammaproteobacteria; order Vibrionales; family Vibrionaceae; genus Vibrio; species Vibrio sp. RW. Next base: position 35,162 of record NZ_JAPPTM010000012.1, on the reverse strand, counting down.
ACAGAAAGCAGCAACAATAATGGCCGCATCTCCCTGAAGGCTAAAGCCTTGAATCACGTAGCCCTGAGCTAAATACAACACAATACAAACAGCAATGGTGTAAATCGTTGCCACTAACAAAGAGTTATTCAATGTTTCTTTAACTCGGTCCATTCTTTCAGCCCCGAAGTTCTGGCCAATGATTGGTCCCACGGCACCGGATAATGCAAAAATAGCGGCAAAACAAACAGGCGTTAAACGACCAATGACCGCAAAACCAGCAACGAAATCCTCACCATATTGTGCGATACCAGTCGTCACGATCGCATTACCGATCGGCGTTGCTGTATTAGCAATAATGGCTGGAATTGCTATTGTCAAAATAGGGCGAATATTAATACGCCACTGCCCTAAAGAAGGTAGAGCAACCAATTGATGACTACGAATAAGAGGATAAAGCGAAAAGAAAAGAACCGAAAAACGTGCAATGACAGAAGCAATTGCTGCCCCTTCTATGTTCCAGCCAAAACCAAAGATAAATAGAGGGTCTAAGATCGCGTTCACGATCCCGCCTGACAAAGTCGCCCACATCGAACGCTTTGCATCACCTGCCGCTCTTAAACCAGCACCTGCCGCCATCGCCAGTGCTAGAAATGGCCCACTTGGCAATAAAATCTGTAGGTAAGCTTGAGCCCGTTCTGCCGCAACGCCTTTGGCGCCAATGGCAGTCAGCAACTCTGGGATATAAACGAACATAACCGTAGCCACCGTCGAACTAATGACAAACGCAGTCAACATAATACTAGCACTAAGGTTTCGAGCTTGGTCTCTGCCTTTGGAGCCTATCGCTTTCGATACCAGGGCACCCATGGCAATTGAAGTACCAATCGAAACTGAAGTGGCGAAAAAAGTGAGTGTCCCTGCAAAACCAACTGCCGCAGCCAATTCAACCTGCCCCAACATACTGATGAACAACATATCGAGTAAATCGACAACAAATAACGCCATCAAACCAACAGAGCCGGCTCCCGACATCATCAATATATGGCGCATCGTTGAACCTTCCACAAACTTTGCAGTTTGATTTGACATGAAACCTCCAAAAGCTGAAATACCACAAGCTAACGATCGACAAAGTAAAGCTCTAAAAAGAACAGCTTTACCAATAAAAAAGGCGCCAAAGCGCCTTTTTTAACCTAGAATATTGGAAAATATAATCTTTCGTATTACGCGACTATACCTGATGTTTGAAGCATTCATTTAAATTCTTGCCTATTGCTCTTAAAACATCCGATCTTGTTATCATGCCCACCAGTTTTTTATTATCAATCACTGGGTAAGCTTTAGGCTTGCCAACCTGCATCATGTCTGCCAATTCAATAATGGACAATTCAGGCGATACCGATAACACCTCTTGGTACATGCAATCGCGCACAATGTGTGTGTCTTGGCAGAAGTAGCTAACCTTGACCAGTTTGTCTAATAAATCTTGTTCCGAGAGGAAACCGATAACTTGCTCGTTATCGTCAATTACAGGTCCGCCCATATGAGGACTTCGCATCACTTTATCTAACGCTAGACTTAAAGGCATATCAGGAGTGAATGTCACAACCTGCTTCGTCATGTAATCTTTCACTTTTATTGAATGCATTATGTTCTCCCTAAATACTTTTCGTCATGTCTTTTCCGTCTTGTTAAGTTAATTGTTGTCTAAAATCTTGATTTTACTAAATGGATTTCAACAATTTTATTGATAGGTAAAACCTACTAAGACAAAAATGCGAGGTCGCAAAAGGCTTGAGCGTGTTTTAACATCACAAAAAAGAAACATTAGAGCACAAGAAATCACCCTCAGCCTGTTCATTAAATAGCGGATTCATACACATATTGTCTCGAACAAAGCTAACCAGCATTGTTATTAATGTATCGATATCGTATTTTGTAGCGAGTTTTTAAGCGGGTAAACTATTTGACAATGGTGGAGGCTTAAATCGATACACTTCGTTCACTGGAGCGCTGGTTGTGTGAACTTTGCTCTTACTACTTTCATTTCTCAAATACGGTCTACTATGCCTTTATCAACCTCTTCTCAGACTCCTCTATCTAAGTATTTATCAAGGCTAAAAGCCTACTTCAATGAATTATTAGACTTCCAATCGCGTATTTGGGTTGTGCATATCTTTGAAGGCTCCATTACCGACCAATCGTTTGTGATTAACGAAGATGGCTTTAAAGAGCCATTAGAGTGGATGAAAAAGCGTGACTATCAAGGAAAAATGCTTGATCGTGTAGATAAGATGAAAGTCTCGCAAGTGATTGAGATTCAGTTTGAAGACAAGATGCATCGACTGATGCGAGTTAAATAACCTTTGTAACTTAATCATTTACCGAAATACCTGTGCTAGAAAATGAGGCACAAAAAAGGCCAGCAACGACGACTGACCTTCTCTCATTTTATGTCGTTAGTTTGCCGCTAACTTTCACAATAAGCTTCCCAAAGATGCAATGCTTTTGCATAGGCTTCAGCTTTGTCATGTGTTTCTGCAAATAAAATCGCCGTCATACTGTCAACCACACTATTCGCCATTAACTCCATCTCATCTTCCGGAGTACCCAAGACACATTCGGAAGGCAGAGGCAGTTCTGCGTTCATGGTCCCTTCCCAATAGAAAGACTCCACCTTTTCAGGTGAGCTCATCCAAACCGTTTGGCTAACCTTAGGGTTATATTCCGACTCGCCATTCATGCCTTTGAATGAAATTACCGAGTGGGACTTATTGCCAATGACATGCTCAACTTCAGCGTGCAACTGAGGAAAACCAGGGTGGAAACTGCCACGTAACCCTAAACGGCCACCACCTGGGTTTAATGCTCTAACTACAGTGTTGATTGGCGTCCTCAACCCATAACGGTGTTTCCAACCAATCATAGTTTGAGCTTCTGGAGCAAAATTCACTAGAGGTAGATATGCAATGCCATCAACTTCTAGGATCTGTTTCGCGTCTTGTGGATCGGCCGCTCTACGAACACCAACGAGATCTAAATAAGTCTCAACGTGTGTACGGCCGCTTGGCTTATCCATATAACCATGCATCAAGACTTTATAGCCATTGTCTGCCAATATCTTCGCAGCAAGTAAGTTCCACGGTTTACCACTAGCGGTATCGTTCCGCTTACCGGCGTAGCAAGGCCAATCGATATCAGCGCCCAAGTCAGGCACTCGTGATTGGAATGCTTTTACAAAGCCAGCTATCTCTTCGTTGGTTTCATTTTGTACACGAATTAACATCAATAGCATCGCCATTTGGTCGTCACCGACCTTTCCGCTTAAATACTCATCCATGATGCGATAGGCTTGTTCGAACGATAAAGGCTTACGCCCTCTTTCCCCTCGTCCAACAGTACGAATACACTCTAAAATACTACTCATTGACTGTTAATTCTCTTCCGTAGATATCAATAAAATTTATTACGTTTTCGATTCTATGTCACTCATAGCGCATTGCAAAGCGATTCGAGCCTATAGTAATAACTACAAGTGAGTTTATTAATGATCGATAAGTAAGCGGCCTGAAGTAAAACGAGACAAGCAATACAACCCGCAACATCGGAGTCGTTTTAAATGGCGGTAAAACATTGGGCTAAAAGAAATATAAACCTAGCGTGGAATCCACCACTGGCATCTGCCGTGATTTTTCATATACTGCACCCTATTGAAACATTCACTACTCTGTAAGACACAAATATTGGGCACCTTTATGATCATTCTGAGCACCAACGTTGGCGATATCGAAATTGAACTCAACCTTGAGAAAGCACCTGTCAGCTCTAAAAACTTCCTTAAATACTGCCAAGATGGTTTCTACGAAGGCACCACATTTCACCGTGTTATTGAAGGTTTCATGATTCAAGGAGGTGGACACACTATCGACATGACAGAAAAACCTACTCGTGCACCCATCGTCAACGAAGCAAACCGTGGCTTGAAGAATGTAATTGGCTCTGTGGCGATGGCTCGTACAGACTCACCACATTCTGCGACAGCACAATTCTTTATCAACCTTGATAACAATGACTTTTTAGACCACACCTCTACCACAAATGCAGGCTGGGGCTATGCTGTGTTTGGTAAAGTATCTGCGGGCATGGATGTGGTCAACAAAATCGCTGCCGCACCAACGACCATACGTTGGGGACATGAAGATGTGCCTTGCGAAGATATCGTGATCACTAAAGTCAGCATCAACGAATAGTTATCACGGAAACATAAAGACGAAGCGAGACTAACACTAATATAGAACTGAGCCTGTCACAGCCCTAATTCGCGCAGGCTTTTATTTTCGTCTCGACCATTTGATATAACAAAACAGTGAAGCAATAATCACCGTACCACCAAGCAGCTTCTGCGTTTCAACACTTTCTCCTAGCACCCCAACGCTCAGTAACAGTGTCCATACTGGTTCTAGAATCATGATCAGCGCCGCCACTTCCATGTTCACAGAGTGCTGGCCTACCGTTTGTAATAGGTAGCGAATAGACGTCGCAACAACCGCAGACACAATGAACCAGAACACTAACGTTTTAGTGATTTCAAATTCCGGCTGGGTCGTCATAGACGCAAACGCCAAACCACTGACTCCGACTACGAAAAGCTGAATACAGATCGAGGCAATTGGCTTGATGTTAGTAATCACACGCTTGTTCATCACAAAATGAATCGAGAGCAGCATCGACGCCAATAAGAAATAGATCTGACTCTGTTCGACATTCCAGCCATTGCCTAAGGTCAGTAATAACATGCCGATGATCGCAATTGGGAAAGACATCCAAAACGCACGATTAGGCTTAACTCGAAACAGAATCCAAGAAACAAACGGCGCAATGATCATGGCTAAGCTCATGATAAAGGCCCCTTCAGACAAGCTTTCGGTTACCGAAACCGCAAATACCCATACCTGCAATGAGGCAGACAGCAACAACCCCACCCCGCAAAGAGACAAGATCTGCTTAATCGAGAGCTGGCGAATATGATGAATACAGAATGGCAATAAAATAAGGCTTGCAACAAAAAATCGCACACCGATGAACACTGGCCCCGGCATTTCCAATACTACCAACTTAGATGCGATCCACCCTACCCCAGCTAGCAGGGTGGCAAATAGGAGGTAAAGTTCTCCACGCATCGATTTCACGTTCATCATTTTCAATCGTCCGATAACAAAAAAAACAACCTTACTCTGCAAGGTTGCTTTTATAAAAAATTCAACAGGATCAAGATACTATCCATTACTCAATATACCAAGTCCTTTGGGCTATATCTCTATTGAAGTTACAAAAAAGGCAACGGAATCAGTTCTAGCCCGAGTACACCGCTGATGCTCATGACCACCAGCAGAGAGACCTTAAACACGGTCTTTGACCACTGAATGTAGTTGAGGCAATCAACTTTACGGAATGTCACTTTGGTCCACATAAAGCAAACGGCCGCCGACACGGCTAGGTATTCATAACCCGCTTCTCCGAGCAAAAATAGCCCCAGAGCAACCGCGCCAAATGCGACTACATACGCTTTCATGTGTTGATGTGCTTTGTCGACGCCCTCTTTCACCGGTAAAACAGGAATGCCTGCATCGCGGTAGTCTTGAATTCGGAACATCGCAATCGCATACGAGTGTGGCATCTGCCATAAACAGAACATGGTGAACAGCAAAACGGCTTCTAAGCTCAGGTAGTTCGTCACGCCAAGGTAGCCAACGAGCGGTGGAACCGCGCCAGAGATACTGCCCACTAAGGTGCCATAAACGGAATTACGCTTGTACCACATAGTGTAGAAAAAGACGTAGAACACATAACCGAGCAACACCACCACCGCAGACATCGGATTAACGAATTGAAACAGCAGCGCCGTGCCTGCCAACAACATGACTAACGCATAAATAAATGCCACGTCTGTGTTGATGTTGCCCTGAACCAATTCGCGGTTCTGGGTACGTTTCATTTTCTGGTCGATATCTCGGTCAAAGATGTTGTTCACCACGCAACCTGATGCAATCACAAGCCCTACACCCGCTAATGTCGTCAGTAACAACATCGCACTGGCTGGTTCTGTTTTTGCGGCGAGGAAGAACCCCGCCGCAACAGAAATCAGGTTGCCGAAAATGATGCCCGGTTTGGTGATAGACAAATAACTTTTCAGCATACCCTAGCCTACAACTTCATGTTGACGTTCATGTTGTAGATGATCCATACCGAGCCAGCGATAAGGATCAATACAACAATGGCGGTAAACATCAGTGACACCAAGTTCCAACGCCCATCGGAAGATTTCGCTTCCATATGTAAGAAGTACTTAAAGTGGACAAAGATTTGTACCAGCGCACAACCGAACAAGATCACGTAAGTTTCCGTACTTGGTAGCGCATGTGACCACACAATGTAGAACGGAATAATGGTCAGAATCAGTGACGCAATAAAGCCTTTCACGTAATCCGTTGCACCGCTGTCTAGATGCTGTTCCATTACATCACCCCCATTAAGTACACGATGGTAAATACACAAATCCAAACGATATCAAGAAAGTGCCAGAACAAGCTCAAGCACTGGAAACGCATCGACATGTTGTCGTTCAAGCCTTTGGTTGAAAGTTGGTGATACGCCACCGCCATCCAGATAAGACCGAACGTTACGTGCAAACCGTGTGTACCAACCAAGGTAAAGAACGCTGAAAGGAACGCACTCTCTTGAGGACCATAACCTTCTGCAATTAAATGATGGAACTCATACACTTCCATACAGATAAAGGCTAAGCCCAATACGAAAGTAACTTTGATCCATCGCTTCAGCCCTAAAACATCTTTGCGCTTCATTGCAATCATGCCAAAACCAAAGGTGATACTACTGAACAGCAGCATCATGGTTTCGACAAACACGAACGGCAGTTCAAAGATGTCTTTGCCTGTAGGGCCTGCGATAGATCCACTCTCAAGCACGGCATAAGTCGCGAAAAGCGTGGCAAACAGGACACAGTCACTCATCAAGTAAACCCAGAAACCAAATAACTTGTTGCCCGCGGCTTCGTGGTGATGATCATGCGAGTGTGCAAGATCATAAGTGTGTGACGGAGTATTAGCTTGCATACGTCGTCTCCAAATCATCTTTATTTTTGTTGTTATCACTGTCACCGTCAGCGCTGTTACCACGACCAGAATTGTCGCCTTTCACTGACTGTTTCTTCGCTTCTTCAAGCTGTGCACGTCGAGCTGCTTCAATCGCTTTGATCTCTTCAACTTCCACGTAGTAGTCCACATCGTCGTTGTAGCTGTGTTGAATACACGTCACCACGATGCCCACTAAGCTTGCAGCCGCTAGCCACCAGATGTACCAGATCATTGCGAAGCCAAATGCCAACGCCCATGCAGACACATAAATGCCTGTTGGTGTGTTCTTCGGCATGTGAATACGTTCGTATTCTTCTTCCTGAGTTGGATCAAACTCGCCACTTTGCTTTTGATACCAGAACGAATCGATCTCATCGCCCTTAGGCAATTTTGCAAAGTTGTAGAACGGCGGTGGTGAAGACGTTGCCCATTCGAATGTACGTCCACCCCATGGGTCACCGGTTAGATCTCGGTTTTGGTCGCGGTCACGAACACTCACGTAAATCTGAACGAACTGACACACCACACCCATCGCAATTACGCCCGTACCTGCAGCCGCAACCGCCAGTAGAGGGAAGAATTCAGGGTTGATGTCTTGGCTCAAACGACGCGTCATGCCCATAAAGCCCAGAGCGTAAAGCGGCAAGAACGCCATCAAGAAACCAATGATCCAGCAGTAAAATGCGCGTTTACCCCAAAGCTCGTTCAGAGTGAAACCAGTCGCTTTCGGGAACCAGTAACCAATCGCAGCGAAACAACCGAATACAACGCCACCGATGATCACGTTGTGGAAGTGCGCAATCAGGAATACCGAGTTATGCAGAATGAAATCTGCGCCCGGTACCGCCATCAACACGCCCGTCATACCACCAACGGTAAAGGTGATTAGGAAGCCCACCGTCCACATCATTGGCGTGGTAAAGCGGATACGGCCTTTATACATGGTGAACAGCCAGTTGAAGATCTTAACCCCAGTTGGGATAGAGATAATCATGGTCGCGATGCCGAAGAAGGCATTCACATTGGCGCCAGAACCCATGGTAAAGAAGTGATGCAGCCAAACTACAAACGCTAAAATAGTGATCGCCACCGTCGCCCATACCAGTGAGGTATAACCAAACAGTTTTTTACGTGAGAAGGTTGCCGTCACTTCAGAGAACACACCGAAGATAGGCAAAATCAGGATGTACACCTCAGGGTGTCCCCATGCCCAAATCAGGTTCACATACATCATCACGTTGCCACCAAGGTCGTTGGTGAAGAAGTGCGTGCCGATGTATCTATCCAAAGTCAGTAACGCGATGGTGACCGTTAGGATAGGGAAAGAGATGATGATTAGGATGTTGGCACACAGAGACGCCCACGTGAACACTGGCATCTTCATCATTGGCATAGACGGAGTACGCATGCGCAAAATAGTCGCGAAGAAGTTCACACCCGTTAATGTGGTACCCACACCGGATATTTGCAGCGCCCATATCCAATAATCGACCCCGACTCCCGGGCTCGCCTCAATGCCAGACAGCGGCGGATACGCCAACCAACCCGTACGGCCAAACTCACCTAAGCCAAGCGACATGTTGGTTAGGATGATACCCACCACAAACAGCCAGAAGCTCAGGTTATTCAAGTAAGGGAATGCAACATCACGAGCACCGATTTGCAGCGGCACGATGATGTTCATCAGGCCGATAACCAAAGGCATCGCGACGAAGAAAATCATGATCACGCCGTGAGCCGTGAAGATCTGGTCGTAGTGATGCGGAGGTAAATAGCCCGTCTCACCGGCCGCAGAAAGCAATTGCTGACTACGCATCATGACCGCATCAGCAAAGCCACGAACTAACATTACCATTGCCACAGCAATGTACATGAAGCCCAATTTTTTGTGGTCTACAGAAGTAAACCATTCATTCCAAAGGTATTGCCACTTACCGGCTTTGGTTACCGCATACACCACTAAACCGCCCACTAAAGCGATCATGGTTAACGTGAACAAAATAATGGGTTCGTGGTAGGGAATTGAGTCTAGAGTTAATCTTCCAAACATGACGATTATCCTTGGGTTTCCGGCAAACAGTTCATTGAACCAGGGTGCTGGGTCACGACATCGGTGAATAAAAATGGTGGGATACTGGAGAACAGAGTGACGGGTTCAGCCACACTTGGCGCAGCCAATGAACGGAACTGCTCCCAATCTTCAATACGGTCTGGGCTAGCTTTCACTTTTTCCACCCAGTTTAGAAACGCCACTTGATCAGGCATGGCTGATGCGGTGAATTTCATTTGAGAGAACCCTTTACCACTGTAGTTCGATGCAAAACCTTTGAAGTCACCTTCATGGTTAGCAATCAAATTCAGCTTGGTCACCATTCCCGGCATCGCGTAGATCTGCGAACCAAGACGCGGGATAAAGAACGCGTTCATGATGTTGTCTGAAGTTAGCTTAAACGTCACCGGCACATCTTTCGGGAACGCCACATAGTTGACCGTTGCAATGTTTTGCTCCGGATAGATGAATAGCCACTTCCAGTCCAGAGAGACCACTTCGATCACCATAGGCTTAACATCACTTTCCAGAGGCTTGGAGGGCTCTAGTTCGTGTGTTGAACGCCAAGTGATGGTGGCAAGAATCGCGATGATGATGATTGGAATCGTCCATACCACCACTTCGATCTTGGTTGAGTGCGCCCAGTCAGGTGCATACTCTTCTGTGGTATTACTTTCGCGGTATCTATAAGCAAAGTAGATGGTCATCAGGATCACGGGGATGACGACAATCAGCATCAGCAACAGAGCCGTAATAATCAGCTCCTTTTCCTGAACGCCAACGCTACCTTTTGGGTCGAGCAATGCGGAGTTACATCCTTCGAGCATCAGGACGGTTCCCACCAAACCAATCCTCGACAGATTTGCTCTCGATAAAATGCGTTTATATCTTGAAGCTTCCATTAACTTTCTCGATGGTTATCCAGCCTCAGAACGAACGCCCGAGTACTGGTTGTCATGGTCATTAGAATATTTATGTGTTGAGCATGTGAAACGACGCATCTCAAAGCGAAACTGAATTAAACCCATTTCTGCATAGTCAAAACTGCCAAATTAAAACGACAGTGCTGCGCAGCCGAAACATTGCCGCACGGTTAAAACCACACAAAAAACATGACTTAATTGTTACGCTTTGAAATGTATTGTTACATTTGGCGCATTATGAAGAGTTGAAATGGAAAGCTCACCAAACAAACTTGGAAACTAACCTTTCATTAATAAAGGCAGAATATAAGAAAGAGAACGCAATTTTGACGCGCGACAATTGCGTGCTACATGAATTAGGCCAATGCTGGTAAGGGCTTAAAGAGAGATGTATGAACAAGTACCTCCCACCAAAGCACAAGGTAAGATCGAGGCATATTAGAAAGTGCGAATCAATGAAAACATGACGAAGATCACGTTAATGAAATCACATACTATTTAAATGGTATTTTTAAAAGATATCACTTCAGACAGATACCCATAAGGTATTTAAATAACATCTTGCTTTTTATGATAATCATGTCAGCTATACTCAGCAGAAAACTGGCAAAGATGTCAACACGAAGATCTGAGTGCATTCTTCGGACACGACAACGGCGAGTCTGATAATGAAAGACTGAATTACACGCGTGGATGTGTTGCATTATTCTTAAACAGCAACCAACCTCGCTAGTTTGACCCCAAATGAATTAGGGTTAGTTAGCAGGAGGAGCTGACTCTAGCAGTAATTCGTAGAACCGTTTTGCAGCAGGGCCTGTCTTTGCCCCTTTTGGCAAAGTAAGATGAAGCGGAACGTGATATCCACTGCCATTTTCGACATTGAGTACCGTGAGCTTGTCACTTACTCGACTTTCAACAATGTGCTTTGGTAATCGACAATAACCCACGCCCTGCTCTACCGCGCCAAACGCATGATCGAAGTTATCGACCGTAATACGCTGACTCGACTTCAACCACCCTACATCCTTTTTCTCAGCTAGCTTTCCTACCGATCCTAAGTCTCGCACCACAATTTGTGGTAGCGACGATAACTGATTAAGCGATACAGACGATGCCTTAACTAATGGGTTCGAGCAAGCAACGACAGGCTCCATCATCGTAAAACCAAAGGCTTCTGCTGAGTAATTAGTAATAGGCAGGTTGATGATAGCCACATCGGCCAGTTCTTGAGTCACCATTTCCGTCGTCTTAGACAATGATGTTTCAATCACTTGTATTGATGTGGTGTTGTTCTCCGCCAAAAATGTAGCCATCGGTTGATAAAGGCGTTCAAGACAACATAAGTGATCAACCGCAACCACAATTTCAGACTCTACACCTTTCGCCAGTTGTTCACTGATCAACTCCAACTCTCTGGCTTGTTCCAGCATACTACTCGCTCGGCGCAGCAGTGACTTTCCATCTTCCGACAGCACAGCACGACGACCTTCGACCTGCACTAAAGTCATGCCTAATTGATCCTCCAACTTTCTCAAAGCATAAATCAGCGTGGTGTGGCTCTTGTTCAATTGCAGCGCCGCTGCCTGAATACTGCCTGCACGGTCAATCTCGTAAAGGGTTTGCCATTGGTCGAGGGTGGTTTTCAATCTCATCGGTCTAAAATCCTGACAGTTACTAACTATATTATGAACTTTTCTGTCTATTTTTTACAGGTAATATCTATTTCAACAGGTAATACCTAACACAACGGGTAATCAAGCCTTCTATATTTTGGAAATGACCATGAGTCTCAGCGCAATACCAAGTAACTGTTTGGAGAAATAACCATGAAATTATTACAAGTCGATTTTGAGTTTAGCGGCCCATTTGGTGAAGAGATGTCGAACGCACTCGTTGGCCTAGCAAAGTCTATTAACAACGAACCGGGTATGATCTGGAAAATCTGGACGGAAAACGAAACTGAAAAACTGGGCGGTGGTGTATACCTTTTCGAAGACCAGATCAGTGCAGAGACTTACCTAGCGATGCATGCCGCTCGCCTGCAACAGATGGGTGTACAGGAAGTACGTGGCGTAATTTTTGACGTCAATCAGCCATTAACTACCATTAACAAAGGCCCAATCAACGCTTAACGCATCGCTCATTCCAGTATTGAGTAAAAAGACTGATTAGCGATATCACTAAGTTGAAAGAGAGATCGACATAATGAACAATAAAACGTTTTTAAGCCTACACGGCATCATTTACGCAGGGTTTGCCTTCGCGTTGTTTTTCCTACCAACGGTGATGTGGCCTATATACGGCGTAGAAATTAATGATAAGTACGCTTACTTTCTCTCTCAACACACCAGTATCTTCCTTGGTGGTATTGCAGCGATAACATGGTTACTACGAGATATTGAGCCCGGAGTCAGTGCCAAAAAGCTCGTACAAGGTTTGGTTGTGGCCAATATGCTGGGTGCCATCATTACCTTGTATGCCGCGTTTACAGGAATTTTTATTGGCTTTGGTTGGAGTGACCCTGCGTTCTTCCTTTCACTATCGGTGCTCAGCGTGTTGCAGGTTCGTCAACAAGGCTAGTTCATACAGAATACCAAACCAAACCAATAAAAAAGGAACAGATGCACTCATCATCTATTCCTTTTTCTCAATCAACTGTCGTTAACCTAGCGCATTCAGCTTATTTATTATGCTCCACGAAAATCAGCTCGTCAGTGTTAAAGCCACGCTCTTTAGACATCGCTTTGAACCTCTCCATGACCTCAGAAGAGACTTCTGGGGTTCTAGAAAGCAGCCACAAGTAATCGGTATTTGGTCCTGAAACAAACGCGTATTGGTAATTCTCTTGGTCCAATTCAAACACCACATAAGCGCCGTAAAATGGTCCGAAGAACGACACCTTCAAATAACCCTGATCGCTGCCTTCGACAAAATACGCCTTGCCTTCCGCTTCATTCCATTCGCCATCTTCATCCGAATAGCCGCGGTTAATCACCTTCACGCCACCATCATCACGCAGGCTATATTCGGCACTGATGCTATTGAGACCACGTTCAAAAGAGTGATCTAAGCGAGCCACTTCGTACCATTTACCCAAGTATCTATCTAATTCAAACTGTTGAACGGGCTTTACAGTTTCAGGCATGCCCACGCATCCACCCAATAGAATGACACTCAGCAGCAATAGTATTTTCTTCATCCTAACCTCGATTTGTTTTCATAGTAATTCGAGTAAGTCATGTTAGATCTTTAACTTACATCCTTGATAATACGTTAAATCCGCTTATATGGTTCATATAACGGTAAACTATTCATAAGCTTATATGAATTGCTGCCCCCCAAAAAACCTCTAGCCTCTAAATATCTAAACCTATGAATCGATTAATCAATGCCGCTTCATTGCCATTCGATATTGAGTCGGTGTCACCTGCTTATACGATTTAAACTGACGATTGAAATTGGCTTGATTGTCATACCCTACTTTCTCCAAAATCAAACTCACTGGTAATGAGGTGTTAATCAATAAATCACATGCCACATTGAGCCTAATTTTCTTTAGCCGTTGACTAAAACTCTCGTTGTAATGCTTTTGAAATAGCCGCCTAACGCTACTCTCACTAATGTACAGGTGACTGGCTAAGTCGTTAACCGAGATATTGCGGATAAAGTTATTCACCAAGAAGGCTTCAATCTTATCCAGCTTATCGCTGACCTCATCTTCGTCTCCCGCATTAAAGACAGGGTTGATCAACTGAACCACGTCTTGATCATCAAGTAATAACGAAAACAGAGCGAATAATGTAAGCAGTTGTTGATGTGGCGACTGAACCATCACCTTATTCAACAGTTCTGTTGCTTTTTCTGCGGTAGCGGGCGAAAACTGTAGCCCTTTCTTTGAATCTTCCAGCAGTGTACGCAGCGGTTCTAGCTCCCGACAGCAGGCTATTAATTGTTCTATCCAGTCTTTTCGAAACCAAATAACATGCGTTTCACAGACTCGCGAGTCATCAGGGTTCTCGTCCGAATAGATGGCATGAGGTAGATCTGGACCAACCAAAATCATGTGGTTGTGAAACACATTACTTTGGTGATGCCCAACAAGGCTATGACCAGAAAAGTGACGATGAATCGCTATCTCATACTCTTCATGTCGGTGCCAACCATAGCTTTTACTGTTCTCAATAATTTTCTTGTAACGCCATGACGTGCCAATTCGTTGTGGCACTTTTTCCAAGTAACCCTTCATTGCAATACTCAGTGACTTTTTAATATTGAAAGTATACGTATCAAACCATCTAAATGAGAGTTTTGACTGAAAAGTATTTAAAACTGCACTAACAATACTCATCCGGTTGTCACCGCTAAATATACTGCAAGTGAACTTAACTAGGAGAGCAACTATGGACACTTTATTATTAAAAATTCGCGATATGATTCTTGCCACACGTCAGCAGTGGATCGGCGAGATCACCTACAACCACAACATTAAGGGTGATCACACTTGGAAACTCTATGGCTATAAATCTTATGACGAATACAAAAAAGATCTGCGTAAAAGCCTAAGACAAGAGTCGTAATTAAAGGTCATTCAAGTGACAGCTTGTTGATTAGTCATCGTTTTTATTTGCCAGTCATGTAGAGTTTCAAACCATCCACTCGCTTTCTATACTTACTTAACAGTGGAACATGGAAAATATAATAATGAACAACAAGCTCACTTTTACACGTATTGCATCGATTGCATTACTCGCTAGTTTAAGCGCCGGGCCATCGGCTGTCGCTAAAAGCCAAGTCGCAGACCAGATATTTACCAATGCCGACATCTACGGGCATCGTGAGTCAGACTCGCTCGTCACCCATAAAGGTAAGATCATCTTCATCGGAGAACGCGAACTGGCGCAATCGTTTGAAGGGCATAAGACCGATGTCATCGACTTGGAAAATGCCTTTGTCTTACCGGGATTTATTGACAATCACAACCATGTTTTCGAAGCTGCCTCAGAGCTGGGTGGCAATTGCGAGCTGGATTCTGAAGCCACACTCGAAGAACAAATTCCTTACTTAGAAGCTTGTAAAATCAATGCTGAAAGCAATGGCAAGGGTTGGTTGATGGGCTATGGTTTCTCTTTGGAATCGACACTCGATAGCGATTCTGAATACACACCACTTGAGATCATCGACAGTGTCTTCCCAGACCGCCCCGTGGTGGTCATGGAGCAAACCTCACACTCGATGTGGGTCAACTCAAAGGCGCTGAAAATCGCCCGAATCAGCCAACAATCTCCAGACCCACAAGGCGGCGCTTATCTAAAGGATCCTGATAGCGGAAAGCTTAACGGCATTCTATTGGATAACGCTGGCAACCAAATCATGGAGATGGCGTGGAACAGCCAAAGCGAGCTATTTGAGCAAAGCTACCAAGGCTTAATGTTCGGTCTTGAAGAAGCCGCTGCACACGGCATTACCACCATAGGTGACGGCCGAATGTATTGGAAACGAGGTTGGTATGATGTTTGGCTAGAAGCGGAGCAAAACCAAGATTTGACTGCTCGCGTGTCATTACGCCCTTGGGTTTACCCATCAATGGCGATGCCTTCTCAGCTTGAGGTATTCGAGAAGATGTATTCCGATGACAAAAGCCGTCTGCTGCTGATCGATCAGGTCAAAATGTACAGCGATGGCATCTTCATTAATGGCACAGCAAAAACACTCGCCCCCTACTTGGATACTTACCTGCCACAGTCGCCGAACGGCTTGAACTACATTCCACCAGCACAGATGAAAGAGTGGCTCAGCGCACTCGATAAAATCGGCTTTAGTGCGCACATTCATGCAATTGGTGATGGCGCCGTTCGTGAATCCCTTAACGCTATAGAAAGCGTGCGTAAACAAGGTTCGCAAAAGCCTTACACCTTAACTCACGTTGAGTTAATCAGTGATGAAGATGTTCCCCGCTTCAAACAGCTCAATGTCTCAGCGGATTTCCAAGTGGGGTCTGATTACATCGCAAGGCATCAACACCAATGGGCCGAAGCTTTCCTTGGGGCTCGACGAGCCAAAGCCATGATGAACCTAGACGCGATACTCAAAACCGACGCCAACATCACTCTAAGTAGTGATTGGAACGTACACAACATCAATCCATTGGTCGGCATCGCGAACAGCTTAATCATGGGTAAAACAGGCCTAACCGATATCTATACAGCCATCGATGCTTACACGCTCAATGCAGCTAAGAGCCTTGGAATTGAAGACGTAACAGGTTCTATTGAAGTTGGTAAGTCAGCAGATTTCGCCATTCTCGACCGCGACATCACCACCGTATCAGCAAGAGAAATCGCCAGAACTCAGGTTTTGCTGACGGTATTACGTGGGGATGTGGTTTACGAGAAATAAGGCTCACAAGCGCACCGAAAAGCGTGAAGAGATACAGATCTCAGAGGTAGATTAAAAAAGGAGGTTAGGAAATGATTAGTGTTTGTACCTAAAGGTATTGCTGTCATCAACAATCTCAATTTTTACAGGCACAGTGCCTTGCTTAACGTTGCCGATTTTTGCAAATGCCTTGTGCGAAAGGTCGATCACTCGGCCTTTTACGTAAGGGCCTCGGTCATTAATTTTCACATTAACAGACTTGTTATTGTCTGTATTGGTCACTCTCACGATAGTGCCGAATGGCAAGGTTTTATGAGCTGCAGTATTCGCACTCATGTTATACGTTTCACCACTTGCTGTGAGCCTTCCATGGAACTTATCGCCATACCAAGAAGCTTTACCAGCAAGAGCATGTGACTTGGCATAATCCTTTGTTTTAGAACTGCCAACAGCCGACGTTGAGGTGCATCCGGCTAGTACCATAAGAACAAGCGCAGTAAAGATAATATGTCGTTTTTTAATGTGATTTGGGGGCGTTAATCTCTGCATGTTTCTCTGTTTTCGTTATTGTTAGTTCGGCCGTATGGTACTGAGTATAGTCACTGCCCAGACAAAACTACCATTCGGTATGATTTCCAATGTTTTCATGAACAACGCTTTATTCCGTCATATTCATGAAAGGTTTTATCGTCAAAACGTCAACTTTAGCAACACATTCAAGTTATCTATTTATTGACCATCCATACTAATAAACACTGAAGAGAACATCTTAAGGCCAAATTATTTTTGCCGCACATCGACGTCAGTGCATTCTCCCTTCCCCCAAAGTAATTGCAAAAAAGGACTGGTATCTCTACCAATCCTTCTTCGGGGTATTTCGTTTTTCTACCTTATGGAAGGCAGTAACGCTATTACTCGTAATCAGTCGCGTACGTATCTTCGTATGTGTGCGAGTAGAATTCGAATAGGTTGCCAAACGGGTCTTCTAGGTAAACCATTTGTGCTTGTTTTAGTTCGTCTTCTGGGTGGTAACGGTGAATATCCATACGTACCTTACCGCCAAACTCTTCAACGCGCTTAATAGCTGAATGAAACTGTTCTTTTGGAAGCTGTAGACAGAAGTGGAAGATGCCTAGGCGAGAGAAATCAACTTCGTGACGCTCTTGGCGCTCTTTCATTTCGAACAGCTCAACACCGATGCCATCAGATGTGACTAGGTGTGCAATGTTGAAGCCCTTGAAGCCTTCACCAAATACTGCGATACACATACGGCCGATTGCTGATTCGCGCTCTTCCATTACTTTGGTATTGTTCATTACGATTCTTAGACCTAAAGCTTTCGTGTAAAACTCTACTGCTTGGTCCATGTCGCCAACCATAATGCCTACGTGATTCATTTTCATAACTTGCTCCAAATTCGTTTTTAATTCTGTGTGTTTCGAAGACTGGCTTCGATGTTTCGTTTCGATGGAGAGAGTATATGGAGATACGATAATCAACTGAAATTATCATAAATTATATTAATGATAATTTTTTGTTATCTAAAAATTTACAGATATCTCGTCTCCCTTAAAGAAGCCACACCAGCCCTTGCCTACATAGATACATAGAGGCTTACGTGAATTGAGATAAGTCCAAATAGAGAACAACCTAAAGAGCATAGCTCCTCAAATGGGTGATGCTGATGTTTGATGCCTCTTGTGAATAGTTTTTGTTGATAGCTTCTATCGATAGCTTTCTTTTATCAAAGATAGGATTTGCCTATTGAATCTATAGAAATGTCCGATTTCACTAATTTCCGATGCGAATGCAATATATCTCCATCGACGCGGGATAGCGTTAAACACGATAAATCAGAAAGAGAGTCCAACATGATCAACACAGAAATCAAACCATTCAACGCAACAGCATTCAAAAACGGCGAATTCGTAGAAATCACTGAGCAAGACGTTAAAGGCAAGTGGGCTGTATTCTTCTTCTACCCAGCAGACTTCACGTTTGTATGTCCAACTGAGCTAGTTGACCTACAAGACAAATACGCAGAGCTTCAATCTCGCGGCGTAGAAGTTTACTCAGTATCAACAGACACGCACTTCTCTCACAAAGCATGGCACGATACTTCTGACAAAATCGGCACTATCGAATACTTCATGGTAGGTGACCAAACTGGCAACATCACAAACAACTTCAACGTTATGCGTGAAGGTCAAGGCCTTGCAGACCGTGCTACGTTCCTAATCGACCCAGAAGGCGTTATCCAAGCAATGGAAATCACTGCTGAAGGTATTGGCCGTGACGCTGAAGACCTACTACGCAAGGTTAAAGCAGCTCAATACGTAGCCGCTAACCCAGGTGAAGTTTGCCCAGCTAAATGGAAAGAAGGCGAAGAGACTCTAGCTCCATCTCTAGACCTAGTAGGTAAGATTTAATCTAAGCCTAGTTCAAACAAGAACAGCTAAGAAAGAACAAATAAAGCAGAACAGTTAAACGGTTCTACAGGCGCGCTTCGGCCCCCCTCCTAAAGGGCAGTTGCGCGCCACCCTTTCACACCATCAACACCACAATATTTGCCGACTTGCGCCCCCTTTTTATTTTCCTTTTTCAGCAAGAAGGTATTGGTCAATACCAAGGCACAGAATTTAAGAGCAGGCACGATTATGTTAGATCAAGCAATGAAGCAGCAGCTAAAAGCATACCTAGAAAACCTAAAAACCAATGTTCAGTTAGTGCTGAGCCTAGATGACAGCGATACCGCAAACAAACTCCAAGACCTAGCGAACGATATCGCGTCTTTAACGAACAAAATTGAAGTGACTCGCGATGATAGCGCAAGCACTCGAAGCCCTATCATGCAGGTCGTGAACCAAGAAAAAGGCACTGCGATCGGTTTCGCGGGTTTACCAATGGGTCACGAGTTCACATCTCTGGTATTGGCACTGCTTCACAGTGGTGGTCACCCTATCAAGCTTGAAGCTGATGTAATCGAACAAATTCAAGAATTAGATCAAGAGCTGAATGTAGAGATTTTCATCTCACTATCGTGCCAAAACTGTCCAGAAGTGGTTCAGGCATTCAACATGATGTCGGCGATTAACCCTCTGGTTAAGACAACCATGATTGACGGCGCTGCATTCCAAGAAGAAGTGAAGTCGCGCGACATCATGGCAGTGCCAAGCTTGTTCATTAACGGGGAGCTATTTGGTCAAGGTCGTATGTCATTGGCTGAAATCCTTAACAAAGTTGATTCAGGTGCAGCTGAAAAGAAAGCAGCAAACCTAAACCAACAAGCACCGTTTGATGTGTTAGTTGTAGGTGGTGGCCCAGCTGGTTCTTCAGCAGCTATCTACGCAGCACGTAAAGGCATTCGCACGGGTGTAGTTGCTGACCGATTCGGTGGTCAAGTAATGGATACCATGGCAATTGAGAACTTTATCTCAGTGAAAGCAACGACGGGTCCTAAGCTAGTGGCTAGCCTAGAAGAGCACGTAAAAGAGTACGGTGTTGAAGTAATGACTGAGCAGCGCGCTGCGAACATCATTGCTGCAGAAGACACGGAAGACGGCTACATCCACGTTGAGCTAGAGAGCGGCGCAACACTGCGAGCTCGTACGGTGATCACAAGTACAGGTGCACGCTGGCGTGAAATGAACGTTCCGGGTGAGCAAGAGTACCGCAACAAAGGCGTTGCTTACTGCCCACACTGTGACGGTCCGTTGTTCAAAGGCAAGAAAACAGCGGTTATCGGCGGTGGTAACTCAGGTATTGAAGCCGCTATCGACCTAGCAGGTATCGTGGAACACGTAACCGTGCTTGAATTTGCAGATACACTGCGCGCTGACCAAGTGCTTATCGACAAAGCGAACGCAACGCCAAACATCGAAATCATCAAGATGGCTCAAACCACACAAGTATTGGGTGATGGAAATCGCGTAACGGGTCTGGAATATAAAGACCGCAACACAGACGAACTGAAACAGATCGAACTCGCGGGTATCTTTGTTCAAATCGGCCTAATGCCAAACAGCGAATGGTTGAAGGGAACGAAGGTAGAGCTATCACCACGCGGTGAGATTGAGATTAACGCCCATGGCGCAACATCAATGAAAGGTGTATTCGCAGCAGGTGACGTAACAACCGTACCTTACAAACAGATCATCATTGCGATGGGTGAAGGTGCTAAAGCAAGTTTAGGTGCGTTTGACCACCTAATCCGTAACTCAGCTCCGGTTAAAGAGGCTGAAACCGCTTAATCTTTTAAGCAAACATTCCTTAAAACGTTCTTGTTAACTTACTAATTATTGTTAACCACTTAGTCGATTTTTAGACACCACTCCTATGGATTTAGGAGTGGTTTTTTTCTTTGTGATTTACGCCGGTTGATAAAGCATGAAAGCAACCACCATCGCTAAGCTTCCGCCCAAACAACGGTTTACCACCATCATCTGTTTTGGTGATTGAAGCAGCTTTTTAAGCATCGTACCGCAATACGCCCACACCAACATGCACGGTACGCCCGTGATCACCATGCCAGCAATAATGGTCACCACTTGAATCAGATAGTCTGCGTTCGGAGTGATGAACTGAGAAAACACAGTTAACGAAGCAATCCAACCTTTAGGGTTTAACACCTGAACCAACACACCCGACACAAAGCCCGAACGATTATCGGTGGTGCTCTCTTCGATTTGCATATTCGCAATCGACCATGCCATGAACAGCAAATAAGCCGCGCCCGCGTACTTCAAAATGTTGTATAGCTCAGGGTAAAGAGTGAATAGGCTCACCAAACCGACGCTAGAACCCGCCAGTACGATGATGATGCCAAAAGCGTTTCCAGAGATAAAAGGCAAAGTTGCGGCAAACCCATAACGACTTGAAATCCCAAGTAATGCGATATTGCCAGCCCCAGGTGTAATTGCAATCGACGTTGAAAATAGCAAGAACGCCAGCATTAATTGAGAGCTCATTTCCTCTCACTCCTAGTAGATAAATATTGATAGGGAGAGAGTTTACAGATTCTATTAGGAATTAAATTGCTATATAGGCTACTATTAGCCCAAACTTGAGCAGAATTTCTTCAAATTGACCATGAAAAAGAAAGAATCCACTCGTGAAGTGTTGGATGATACAGATATCACCATCTTAGGACACATCCAACAAGACGGACGTATGAGCAACAGTAAGCTCGCCGAGAAAGTTAACCTCAGCGAAACCCCGTGTTGGCGCCGTTGGAAACGCATGGAAGAGACAGGCTATATCGATGGTTACGCCGCCAAGCTAAACCGCAAGAAACTTGGCTTTCATGTAGCTGGCTTTACCTTAGTGACGTTGGGCAACCACGAAGTTGAAAACACAGAACCGTTTGAAGAGTTTGTCGAGGTGACTAATTGGATTCCGATGTGTCACTGCATTGCAGGTGGTGCAGACTACATGGTTCAGGTGCTAGCCAGAGACTTGGAAGAGTATTTTGAGCGCATTAGCTCAATAAGACGAGTAAAAGGTGTGAGTGCGATTCAATCCAACATATCAGTGAAAGAATTGAAGAACAGTTATCAACTTCCTCTAGAAGAATAGCGTGAGTCAGTAAAAATTGTCGTAAGCCAAATTCAAGAGCAAGAGACGAGCTTTGTAAAACTCGTAGTTCCAGTTCAATTTGTCGAACGTCATACCATGCTTAAAATTAAGTAAAAAGATTCCAGATAAGAAAATGTCTATGATTCTGACTTAACTACACACTCTTTTTTCATGATATTTAGCCCTTGTTCAAGAGTCTGGGCCCAAGCTTGCTCGACGCTTTCATCGTAAAGGGGATCGTATTTTTTGACTGTATTCAGCAATGAGTTAAACCATTCGTTAAGCTCTTGTTCAGAGATATCCATCCCCAAATCTTTATGTCGCTTACCAAGCTTTTTAACCGAGTTTCTTACACTCGGTAAACCAGAAGAGTTGTAAATCAAGATGATCGAGGCTTTGAGCATCTTAGTTTGTTGCTCTAACCCTATGTTTTCAAAACGTTCTGAAAACCTAGGGTTGTGCTCACAGAAATCGGCCAAAAATGTTTCCAGAAACTCTTGGTCGATCCGGCAACGTTCAAAACTCTCATAAAACAGTTCATTTGGTGTCATCTGGCAGATCCTTTGCAATATTTGTGAGTCTTCAGTGAAACAGACAAGTTCAGAGCCATAATTCACAAGCTCTGAACAATCAACATAACCTAATAATACGCCACCGTGGCATAAAGTGAACTATGGCATCAGGTGAACTATGGCATAAAGTGAGTGGCGCAGATCTTGTTTCCATCAGGGTCTCGTAAGTAAGCCAAGTAAAGGCGGCGCTCATCGGTTCCCCTCACTCCTGGACCATTTTCAATACTTGTCCCCCCGTTTTCTACACCAATACGATGCCACTCATCGACGACTTCTGGTGAGGTTGCTAGAAAACCTATCGTCATCCCATTGCCATACGTGGCAGGCTGGCCATCAATCGGTTTAGTTAAACCCAGTACACCGGTTTGGCTCACGTAAATACAACGCCCTTTAGGATCGACAGAACCTTCGCTGTAACCAAGCACCTTCATAATTGGGTCATAGAAAGACTTCGCGCGTTCAATATCTTCGGTACCGAGAAAAACATGGCTGAACATAACTAACCTCTTCTTATAGTGAAAGAACGTCCTAAACTAGACCCTTAATTCCTATTTGTCTACACGAGACACTCTTTACCATCACAGCTCAACTTATTGATAAAAGCCTCAAATTTGGTTCGATATCCCAAGCGAAATAAAAGCTAATCAACAATACGCTGAGCGCCCTGCCCTCGGTCATGCAGGATGTCTTCAGGGTTTAGTAATTGGCATTTCTGCATACTCAAACAGCCGCAACCGATGCAACCGGTTAAGTTCTCTTGTAACGACTTAATTTGCGCCATTTTACTATCGAGCTGCCCTTGCCACTTCTTAGCCACAAGCTCCCAATCATGTTTAGTCGCCGTATGGTTCATCGGTAACGTCGATAGCTCATCGGTGATTTCTTCAAGCGTGAAACCTATCGACTGAGCGACTTGTATCAGCGCTATTCGTCTAAGCATCGCAGACTGATAGCGACGCTGGTTACCATTGGTTCGAATCGACGCAATTAATCCCTTAGTTTCGTAGAAGCGTAAGGCTGAAGGTGCGACACCACTACGGTCCGACAGTTGACCAATCGTTAGGTATATAATGTTTTTCATTGTTAAAATATCCTTGAAGTCACCAATAGATTAAGTTCACTTTAACTTCATAATAAAGATAGGTTCTGATTGCCACCAATTAAGAGTCCAAAACTTTGGAAGCAAACACAATAAAAAACAGCTTAGATAAATTTAGAAAAAGTTAGTCAAATAGTTCGATAATCAACTTATTGTCTTTGATCACCAGATTAGGTTCCGATGATTTGAGCAATAGCTCTTGCACCTTGTTGCTATCCAATTTGTAAACGGGTAACTGAGACAAGGCAAAACCGATCATAGACACCGCAGGTTTAAGTAGTTTCTCGACTTCAGGAGAAAGCTGCCGCCCTTTTTCATCAAAGCGCTCTAGCCGCAGCGATTTTAAGTACACTTCGCCACTCTCTTTGTCGTATTCGGGAGTCGCACTGAATTCGATATCAAGATCCAACCCCATATTCGGCATGTTAAACACCTGAACTTTTGCATTGGTATTCGCCAGAACAGAAACACGCTGACTCTCTGCTCGCCCGATTTTAACTTCTAGATCATCAACGGCCACTTGTGCATACATGACGCTTTCAACACCAACTTCTTGCTCTAACATCACTGAGTCTTGCAGATATTTCGTCATGTCTTGCTCAGTAATACTGTAGCTAACACAACCACTGAGCATCAGGGCAGTTACAGCTATAATCAAACGGTTCGTTAACTTTGTTGTCATTAGAGATAAGCTCTTAATTTGTAAATGCATGAAACGGATGTTACTCGAAAAGACACTGTAAAATAGTTGTCACAATGACAGTGTCGGATAGCTGTGTAGAATGATCCACCTAAATGGTGATGTCGTATAGATTGATATAGACAAAATTAGTAAGGCAAGCAATGACTGCATTAACGATATTTTACGATGGAAGCTGTCCACTTTGTGCAAAAGAGATGGCAGCACTGACTAAATCTGATACCAAAAATCAAATCCAGACCATCGATATCTACAGTGAAGCGTTTTCAAACTACCCGCAAATAGATGCTGAGGCAGCCAATACGATTTTGCATGCACTGGACGAAAACGGAAAGCTGCTGCTCGGTTTAGACGTAACCTACCAAGCATGGAAGCTGGTTGGCAAAGGGTGGCTGTATGCTCCGTTACGTTGGACGATTTTCAAGCCAATGGCAGATTGGTGCTATCTACGGTTTGCCAAGAATCGATATAAAATTTCATTCTGGCTAACCGGAAAGTCACGTTGCGACGGTAACAGCTGCACTAAATAGCTGTATTAAATTGCATTGGAATTAAGACATACCACTCGCAACTTTGTAATACACCACACCAAACAGAGCAGCAAAAACTAAAACGGTAACCGCGACTTTTAACCAAATAAACTTCATGTTTTGTCCTTTAAATTCTGTTTACTGTTTCGCGAGACAAATTACCACAACAAAACATTCGGTTGGGTAATGATTTATAGAACTTTGTAGTGAGTCTTGATAACTAAGTGAGAACCTTTATGTCGGCAAAAGAAAGAAATCTACCTACCCATCGCATTTCAAGACTCAGTAAGTTTGCCTCACTGGCGACAAGGGTTGCGGGCAACGTGCTAACGGAAGGCACCAAGCAAATCGCACAAGGCAACAGGCCCAAAACAAAAGACTTACTGCTCACACCACAAAACATTGCTCGCTTGACCGATCAACTCGCACACCTGCGCGGCGCGGCGATGAAGTTAGGACAAATGCTGTCAATGGATGCGGGCGATGTCCTAGAACCTGAACTCGCTGACATTCTGTCTCGTCTGCGCTCCGACGCTGACCCACTGCCAACCAAGCAGCTCAATCAAGTGTTAGAAAGCTCGCTCGGAAGCCATTGGAAAACCGAATTCCTTTCCTTCAACTTTAAACCGATTGCCAGTGCCTCCATCGGCCAGGTTCACCAAGCCTACAGTGATGCGGGGGACAAACTCGCTGTCAAAGTCCAATACCCAGGCATTCGAAAAAGCATCGACAGTGATGTAGATAACGTAGGCACACTGCTCAATATTGTTGGCTTGATACCAAAGTCGGTCGACTACAAAGGCTTGTTAGAAGAGGCAAAGAAACAGCTCCACGATGAAGCGGACTATGCTCGAGAGGCTGACTACGCGACTCGTTACCATGATGCGTTAAAAGCGCATTCTCACTTCGTGGTACCTAAGATTCATCCGCAAGTCTCTTCAGAATCGGTGCTCGCCATGGATTTCATCGAAGGCGTCTCGATAGAACAAATAGAAAGTTACGACCAAAGCACCCG
Source organism: Vibrio sp. RW (assembly GCF_027587105.1). Classification (NCBI taxonomy): domain Bacteria; kingdom Pseudomonadati; phylum Pseudomonadota; class Gammaproteobacteria; order Vibrionales; family Vibrionaceae; genus Vibrio; species Vibrio sp. RW. The sequence continues at coordinate 9,188 of NZ_JAPPTM010000012.1, read as the reverse complement.
TGACTTTGTGATGCATAGCTTGCTTGAGCTTCTGTTCAGAGAGTTGTTCGATTTCAAAATGGTGCAAACCGACCCCAATTTTGCCAACTACCTCTACGTTGAAAGCACCCGACAGATTGGACTGCTAGACTTTGGAGCAACCCGTGAATACAGCGACCGCTTCAGCGAGGGTTATCGCTTAGCCTTTACCTCTGTGATCAATCTCGATGAACAAGAGCTCAACCAAGCGTTAGAGCAAATTGGATTCTTTAGCGAGACGATTCTCCCCGATCAACGCCAAGCGATTCTAAACCTCGTAAAGATGGCCTGTGAGCCGATGTTGGTTGACGAAGAGTACGATTTCAAAGCCAGTGGTTTGGCACAGCGACTTCGTGAAGCTGGCACCATATTGAGCATGGAGCAAGAGTATTGGCATACACCTCCCGCCGATGCGCTGTTCCTACACCGTAAAATCGGTGGCATGTACCTGTTAGCCGCTCGCCTTGGTGCGAAAGTGAACATCAGTCGTTTGGTCGCTCCATATCTCATCGCAGATGAGCAAAAGTGATACCAAAAAAGATAGTGAAAACGATTGTAAAAACGACAGTAAATAATGAGCAAAGTGATCATTTCAACGTGCTCAAGAGTAATAACCATTACGCCAACTAAAATGAGCCAAACCTATGAAATGTTCACTACTTTGCTTAACCGTATTGATTACCAGCCTAACAAGCTCTATCGCTTTTGCAGCGAGTTGCCCCGAGATACTTAATGGCAAACAACGCTTGTTAAACTCAACCGAAGAAATCTCCTTGTGTGATGAATTTCAAGGCAAAACTCTTTTAGTGGTTAATACCGCGAGCCAATGTGGATTCACACCACAGTTTGAACAACTCGAGCAGCTTCATCAAACCTACAAAGACCAAGGCTTCACGGTTATCGGTTTTCCAAGTAATGATTTTCGCCAAGATAGAGGAAGCGAGGAGAAGTCGGCCAAAATCTGTTACCTCGACTACGGTGTAACCTTTCCTATGATGGCTCGAGCATCACTATCTGGCAGTAGCGCTAACCCAGTGTTTGCAGAAATACAGCAGCAAGCAGGTGTGACGCCCAAATGGAATTTCTACAAATTCCTAATAAGCAAAGAAGGCAAAGTGGTGGCAACCTTCCCTAGCTCAACATCCCCCGTGAGCGCGACACTCAAAAATGCAATTGAGCAGCAGCTATGAGTTCTAATTACATGGCGACAACTTAACCCCGTAATACCTGGCCAAGGGCCCAATAGCTACCTTGACATAAGATGTCGGTTCTTATTTAGCGTCGTGTTAATGCACGCTATCGTGATGTTGACCTAGATCTGTGAGCCTTTAACCTAGGTGATGAGCTGCATCACCAACCTTGACTCATCATCACCAAAGTAGTTTTCTTCTTGTGTGATAGTAGAGAACCCCATCGATGCATAGAGTGCACAAGCCGATGCATTATTTGGATCCACGGTGAGCATTACCTTGGAGTCTTGATCCAATTCAGCTATCGCCTGATCCATCAATGAACGACCTATTCCCATTCCTCGATAGTGACTCTCAACGGCCAATGACAGAATCCAGTACTCTTGTGGTTTGTTCGTTGGTGTCATTAATACATAACCCGCAACCTGTAACTCCTGTTTCGCTACCAACAAGCCCTTTCCCCAGCAATCAAATGCCTGACGAAAGAAAACCAATGGATAAGCATGATCGCCAAACAAAGCATGTTCAAGCTGGTAAATATCAGCCAATTCTTGTTTTTCCGCACAAGTAATATTCATAGATAGACCTTAATCGATTTGACTACAACCACCCTTCAACTGAAGCCAACCAAGTTAGTAGTTTCACTCTTAATCAATGGCTGTACTTTGAAGCCTCAGGGTTGTTACGCGCGACTAATATATTCGTGACTTATATTATGATCCAGCTTTTCATGACTATTAATTGCTTTACTAAAGCTTCACGAAAATGAGAAAGGAGCAACATCTACTTATTCATACCTCTTTCCATAGTTAACCTATAAATACGTTCTAATCCAAAAGGTTATACACAGCATTTTATTGTGGTTATTCGGCTTTTTCTCGCTTAACGAAACACTGAATAGCCCGAATGACATGCTTTTAGCTGATATGCGAACACTTGCCGAGCGTCAATTTATCAAGCAGAGTTTGAGGAATAACGATCACCGAGTATTTCACAAAGGCCACCAGCGTAATTAGACCAACAGCCGTTCCAAGGATAAAGCCATGGACATCAACCAACACCAATCCCAGAAGTTGATCACTCGCTATCGCCACGAGTGCGATGCTGACTGCGGTTACCCACTTACTGTGTTCATAAGGTAATGGTTCCATCGTTTGACTGACAAAATACAGAAGCATGAGCCGCACAATATAAGTTGCGCACAGAACCGCGACAACACCCCACACGCCATAAATAGGCGTCACTGTAAAATAGCCAATGGCCGCCAAGATCGCACATCCACTTTGAATCCACATTTGCGATTGGCTTGAGTCACCGCTAAAACAACCCAGATTCAAATAATCACCTGCATTTTTGATAACGCTAATCGCAAGCAGCGAGACAACAATGGTCCCCGCGTAGTGATAACTGCTCGGTAAAATGAGAGATATAAATCCGGGTACCGTTAGAATCATCAACGAACCTAAAACAATGGCGAGGTTCACTCCGACTAACGCCCTATCTGCACACATTTTGCTGCCACCCGGCTGTTGAAGCATAGCGACGCGGTTTGGAAACCACCAAAGCGCGTAAGGCTGTAGCAACAAACCAAGAATCAAGGCGAACTTGCCGCTAACCGCATAAATCGCGAGTTCTTCGACACCGACGAAGCTTGCCATCACCCAGCGGTCGAGCCCCATGATCATATACATTGATGCCCCGCCAACCAAAACGGGCAGTCCAAATTTTAAGATCTTCGCGGAGTATTTGAAGCAACCAAAAGATCCCATCTCTTGCCATTGATAACGCACTAAGCAAACCATCAGCAACACACTGGATACCGCAGCTGAGATCAACACACCATCAATACCATATCCAGCCTCAAGCAAAACAAAAGTCATGATGGCTTGAACGCCCGCTTTCAACACATTGAGCATGCAAAAACGTTTCGCCATCGCATTCATTCGCATCAGCGTCAGCGGGATAGAAATAGCCCCATCGAGCATGGTAGGAATAAGCAGAAGCAGTATCTGGTAAGGCTGGAATTCAACAGGCAACATTAAGATTAACAACGGCATACTGAGGGCAATCAAGGCGCCCCCAAGCACGCAAACCAACACACTCAATGTGAAGCAGTTCGAGACCAACTTTCGCTTTTCATCACCTTTGGCGACACCTACATAACGATACATGGCATCGACAATGCCGAAGCTGAACAATATCGTCCCAATGTCTGCCAGCAAGACAATGGCTTCTAAGGAACCATACTCTGCCAACGTCATATTGTGCGTAATGTACGGGATCATTACCAATGAGATCCCTTTCATCATCAATATTCCGATGGCGTAATAAGCCGACTGCTTTAATGAACCCATAGTCGTCACCTATTCCTTACCAAGCTAGCTTTAGGAAACTTTTACAGTCTCCAATTAGGTGTCGCAATGTTCGTTTTTGAGGTGACATGACCAAAGAACGGAAGCTATATGCCACAGCCTGTCTGTTCTGCTGTAAACCTCGATAATAGTCAGCATAACCTTCAAGTATTCTCGCCTTGGCAATATTGAAGCTAGATTGTGGCAGGTTCCAACGTTCGCTATCGTCTTGATAGCGTTGGAGAATGGATTCTATTGACTGCAAGTTCCTAAGTTTGAGGTTTTCAGTTTGGGTTACCGAGGTCGCTCTCATTAAGTAACCAACCTGCACCGAATTCAACACACCTACCTGATGGTTTTCACTCATTCGGAGCCATAACTCCCAATCTTCACCGTACTTGATGTCTGCATTAAAACTGTCAGTTTGAGCAAACACCTCAGCCTTGACCATAACGGTCGAGGTCCCAATCACGTTGTTTTCGATGATAAACTCTAAAGGGTTTTCTATATTGATGAACAACTCGTCTTGGTCTTGAAATTGTGACCAATAACTAAAGCAGTCAACAATGACGTCGTAATCTTCAGTTAGGTGTTCGTAATTGGTAAAGCTCATCGCCAGATCAGGGTATCGCTGATGAAACTCAAGTTGGCGCTCAATTTTCTCTGGAAACCAGAAGTCGTCCGCATCTAAGAAAGCGATGTATTCTCCGGTCGCTTTCTCAATACCAAGATTTCTCGCTTGAGGTGCCCCAACGCCCAAAGTAGGTATAGTAATAATGCGTTCATCATCTATCGACGCGAGATACGTTGACGTTCCATCATTGCTATTATCATCGATAATGATCAACTCAACGTCGTGATATGTCTGTTTAAGCACACTGCCAATCGCTTTCGGTAGGTAGTCTAAACAATTATAGGTCGGGATAATGACACTCACTTTAACCATGATGACGCTCTCATATTTACACGTTATACCACTAACGTTGCATGTTCTGTGCCGTACAGCTCCAGTGAATAAATCACAATAATATCAGCCATCTAAGTACCGATTCGCAAAATGACGAAGAAGACAAATAGTAAATAAACTTACAATGTCAAATTGATTACCATTTTGAAAAGATGACGAGTATCCAGGTGATAGACCTCAGAAACAGAAATGGGATGAAGGCAAGAACAAGAGTCGAGCAAAGCTTCAACTCATTTAAGCAAGCACAAGCGTTATCTCACAGAATAGAGAACCCAGCTTATTAGATTGGTGAATAGCCTTAATAAATAGATAGGAACAAAAAACCAAGCGTTACATTGAAGAAAACTGTAGCGCTTGGTTAGTTATATTTTAATTATCGACCCTTCTTAACCAGCTCGCAGAGCTAAGATTTCAGTAAGGTCGTCAGTTTCTGAATATCGACTCAAGTTTTGCTCTTTAGAAGAAATCGCCACAATAGACATACGGTCGGCCAGTTCGTTGCCTTCGATACCTACGTGACCATTAACATGGTGGATGGTAATTTGAGATGCGAGTTCTTGGTAAAGTGCATAAGCAGGCTTAATGATATCAAGGTTTTTGATCTCACCGCCCGACTTCGTCCAACCCTTTTTCTCCCAACCTGATGCCCACTTAGTAATGCAGTCGATCGAGTATTTCGAGTCACAATAAATCGCAACTGACAAACCCGCTTGCCGCTTTTCTTTTGCAAGGATGAGTGCTTGCTTCAAACCTTGCAGTTCCGCGGTATTATTAGTACCCATTGGTTGATACAAGCCATACCACAACTCGGTTAGCTCATTCTTCAAGTAGACCGCTAAGCCTGTACCCGCTTCACCAGGGTTTGGCTCACAAGCCCCATCTGTATATATCTTGATATCGAAAGGCATTTCAGCGATTTGCTGCTGAGAAAGAGGCGGAACCTTCGCTTTAGTGGCTGTACGTGGCTTCGAAAATGCAGGCTTAGCACCTGAACTCGATTGAGATGCAGAAGACGCTTTACCACCGAAAGCAGACTCTGCTTCGCCTAGTGTTGGAAACGATTTATATCTCGCGCCTGTAAAGCCATCAACCTGAGCTTTACACTCGTTCCAAGTGGTAAAAATACCCGGTTTACGACCTTTCCAAACCACATAATACTTCTTAGCCAAATTAACTCCTTACCAAAACCTAAATACACAAATAGTGAATAAAGACATTAGAAGTCACCACGCCATGCGTTGCAAGGTCAATCAATTAAAAAGATATTCAACCGCGACAAGATTGTAGAACAAGAACACCGCCATGCTGACACCGATCGTTAGTAGTACATTGCCTGTTTTCCATATCAACAGGCCTGTCACCACCGCGCCAATCAAGTAAGGGTTCTCTAGGCTTGGCCAAAATATTTGCTCTGGTGCGAAAACAATTGGTCCCCAAATCGCAGTCAGAACCGCAGGGCTTGAGTAACGTAGCAAACGTCGAGCAGTTTGATTTAAGCGAAGCGGGATTGCAGGCTCAAGAAACAGATACCGGCTAAAGAACACAATCGCCGTCATGAGTAATATCGTTAACCAAATCATCTCTATTTCCCTTCCACTGCTGGCTTGTTGCCATTGTGTCGCTCTTGAAGCGACTCACTGAAAAAGCCCGCTAACATGCCAGCAATCGCTGCAATCATGAGTCCACCTTCAACGTTGTTGACCGCCATAGCAACCGAAGTAACCAATGAAACCACAACACACACGACAACAGGCAATGTTCTGATTAATGGAAAAACCAACGCGATAAACGTCGCAGCTACCGCGAAGTCGAGACCGATTTCATTGAGTGACGGGATTTGGCTTCCTGCGACTATGCCAACGAAACTCGCGATATTCCAAACCAGATAAAAACCGCCACCCACGCCCGCCGCGTACCAACGCTCAAACTCTTGTTGAGATTGCCCACTGCATATCGCAAACAGTTCGTCAGTGAGCCAAAAGCCGAGCAACAAACGCCAACGCGTAGGAAGATGACTGATTTTGTCGCGCATCGATACACTGTATAAAAAGTGCCTTGAGGTGATGAAAAAGGTGGTTAATAACATAGTGCCGAGGCCAATACCCGCTTTAAACATGCCAGCCGCGACCAATTGTGCTGAGCCTGCGAACAGAATCGCTGACATCGCTTGTGCTTGAAGCTGATTCAATCCGGCATCTATTGCGTATGAGCCCGCAAGAATCCCCCATGGGATCACAGCAATACTCAGCGGTATTCCAGCTAAAACGCCCTTCCATAACTGAGTACGCCTATCCATCTTTTGATTATCCATATTATTCTTTTCTCTCTTCACATTGGCTATTCAATGTAAAAACACCTGGGTGAGTTCGATTGTACAAACTTGCTCGATTTAAAAACCGAATTAACGTGTCTGATTTAGAGCATTTTGATGTATTGACCCGGCGTGTAACCATTGGCTTTTTTAAAGTGTCGATGAAAATGGCTTTGGTCGTGAAAGCCACACTCTTGAGCGGTATCAGAAATAGTATGTCCTTGCTTCAATAACTTGCGAGATAGCCTCAGCCGAGACTGGATCTGATACGCGTGTGGCGGAAGACCGAACTCTTTTTGGAAAGAACGCACTAAATGGAACGGGCTTAAAGCCGCCAGTTTAGACAACTCTTCTAAGGACACATCAGCTTGTGGAAAATCATCTAAGAACTCTTTCACCAAAACAAGCTGACGCTGAGTTTTGCCATCTAATTGAGGTTTAAGGCTTGATTTACCATGTCGACTAATCAGCTTAACTAACATCCCGTACATCAAGGTTTCACGTAACAAACGATTATCCGATTCATCAATCGCATTGAACACTAGCCTTAATTGGTTAGCGAGTTCAGGGTCTTCAACCACCGCTCTTGGAAAGTAAGGCGCGCCGTAATTGGGTAAGTTAAGCTCTTGAGTGATTTTGGCAAGTTGCTCAGGAAGTGGATACATGGCGCGATACGCCCAACCACCTTCAGTGGCGGAGTGTCCACTATGCACTTCATCGGCGTTTACCAAGATAATGGCATCTTGTGGTGCGACATGATGCCCGCCCGTTCGATAGAAACGTTGAGCACCCTGCTCAATAACACCAAGCGTGTAACCCTCGTGGCTATGGCGTGAGAAGTTCTGCTTTTCATATTCAGCATTCAGGATTTCAAGGCCACCGAGTTCTTCTGTGATCTTATATTCGGCCTTTTCTTTAGAACGTTTCTTGTTCTCCATAACAATTCCCAAGCCTGTTAAGTATCGAGCGACTTATCAGTCTACTCTATAGGCTCTTTCAGCTTTTGTACAAAATTGCGCATTTGGTCATTAACACAATTTTTTATAGTGCGCTTCGAGTGCTCGATAACCACTTCTGATTAGGAGAGAGCTTGATATAAGTGGTTGACGAAAAATTGGCAAATCAGAGAGTCAATCAGACCCATCGTTTATACATTTATGCCTTAGTTCACATCGATGTTCATCCGCATTGATAAATATTAACAAGTAGTTAACTATCTACAGCCATTATTACTATAAGGAAATAAAAATGAAATGGATATTCGTTGCATTCGTCAGTGTATTCTCTGCACTCACATACGCCAAAGATTGGCAGCAAATTCGCTTTACTGTTGAGGGGGCCTACCCACCGTTCAGTTGGACAACACAGGACGGAAAACTAGAGGGGTTTGAGGTCGATTTAGCCAACGCGCTGTGTATCGAATTAGGGGTAAAGTGCATCATCTCCAAAACAGATTGGGACGGTATTATCCCTTCACTATTGAGTCGTAAGAACGATGCGATAATTGCAGCCATGACGATTACCGAAGAGCGTGAAAAGAAAGTTAACTTCACCATTCCATACGCCAAAGTCCCAACTCGTTTCGTGATGAAGAAAGATCGAGAGATCAATATGAGTGACGACAGCTTGAATGACCTAACTATCGGAGTTCAACGTGCAACAATTGGTGATAAGTACCTTTCTGAGATATACCCGGATATAGATATTCGCCGCTACGGTACCTTCGATGAAGCATTTACAGACTTGTTGAATGGTCGTCTCGATACTGTGTTTGGTGGTTCAATAGGACTAAATGCTGGTTTCCTTGAAACAGAACAAGGCAAGGACTACCACTTTACAGGCCCTAAGTTCACAGAAGAGAAATGGTTTGGTCGTGGTATTGGTGTAGCAGTCAGAAAGCAAGATAACGAACTAAAAGACCTTATCGATAGTGGCATACAAAAGCTTATCGACAATGGTCAACATCAAAAAATCGCGAGTAAATATTTTACATACAGTATTTACGATTAGCAGGATGACATTTAAATGATGCAAAAAATGGTTGATTACACTTCTTGATTAGCTTTGAATAGATAGTATCGTAGAAGCTAAAGATAGCAAAAAGCCGCTTATAAAAGCGGCTTTTTATATGCTGCTTACAAATGGTGCGTCAACCATGATTCGAGTACATCTAAATTGATTGCCACTGAACTAGAATCCACTGCGGTCAAGGAGCCTAAGATCAGCTGAATTAAAAAATTTCGATTAATACACCGTTCACTCTATCTAATGGTAAATAGTATATGTTAGAGGTAATCAATTTTATTCTTCATATAGTGTATAAAGTCATTAATAGGCTTGAAATTTCTATT